>JBGOWQ010000049.1:0-7833 GCA_041478715.1 Thermodesulfobiota bacterium
CGGTGCCAGCGGTCGCACTAAAATCGTATAAGCTCCACTCCAATTCCCCCCCAGAATGTCGGTGAAGATTTGGTCTCCGATCACCGCAACTTGTTTCGCAGAAATGCCCAGTTTCCGAAAAACCCACCGATATCCTGATGGCAGTGGTTTTGGACCTCCATGCACTGGTTCAATCCCCAATCTCTGGGCAAAGAAGGAGACGCGTTTCGTAGGCGAGTTGGACAGCAGAAACAGTGGGAACCCATCCTGCTTCAATTGCAGCAACCATGCCTGGATGCTGGGAGAAACCGCATCGGAACCGCGCGGAGCCAGAGTATTGTCCAAATCAAGGATTACAGCGCGCGCACCCAAGTCGTGCAAAACCTTCGGAGTGATTTCTTCTACCCGCGAGAAAAATGCCCGCGGAACAAGGCTCAATGGCATCTTTGGTAACGCACACCCAGGGAACCTAGATCTTCAAGGATCTCTTGAAGTCTGGAATCATTAGGCGCCGATGTCGAAGTGATCAACTCAACCTCTCCCACCCGAACCTTGGTAGATAAGATGGTGGCCAAACCATCGTAGCTTTCGATCACGTTTTGGACGTAACACTCTTCCGCTTTTGGCACCCGGATCCGAAGTTGTACTTCCAGAGGTGCCCTCATCGTTTTATGCGGGAAACAATGACGTCCACTGCCACCTCATTCATCCCGCCTTCAGGGATGATCAAATCCGCATATCGCTTGGTCGGCTCCACAAATTGGAGATGCATCGGTCGAACCAACTCCATATATTGCCGCACGACCGACTGCAATGTGCGACTGCGTTCCTCTACATCGCGTACCAGACGACGGATAAAACGCACGTCAGGATCCGTGTCTACGAAGAGTTTAATGTCCATCAGCTGCCGGAGGATCGGATCTTCTAAAATCAGAATCCCTTCCAGAATGATCACCGGTGCAGGCTGCACGGGGATGGTTCGATCGGTACGCTCATAGGTGATGAAAGAGTACACCGGTTTGGAGATGGCTTCCCATCGCAGTAAGGCGCGCAGATGCTCTGCCAACAGTTCGTGATCGAAAGCAGCGGGATGGTCGTAGTTTTGCAGCCGTCGGTCTTCCAGCGTGATGTCGGGTGTATTTCGGTAATAGGCGTCCTCTTCCACCGTGGCGATCCGCTGGTTTGTCAACCGACGCTTAATCAGATCAGCCAGGGTCGACTTCCCCGATCCGGACCCGCCGGCAATACCGATCAACATGGGTTTTTCGTTCATGGTTCCTCCAGGCTGGCAATGTTGGCCAGGTGCTCTTCGTACGTGCGACCGAAAAGATGGGTGCCATCTCCTGTGGCCACGAAGTAATAATAATCCGTTTCGGCTGGAAAAAGGGCCGCTTCAATTGCCTGCCGGCCTGGATTGCAGATCGGGCCAGGAGGCAGATCAGGATAGAGGTATGTGTTGTAGGGGGAGTCAGTTGCCAACTCCTCGGCTGTGAGCGGAAAATGGCGGGCTTGGATGGCGTATTCCACTGTTGGATCACTTTGCAGCAGCATCCCGGCCAGCAGGCGGTTGTGAAACACAGAAGAGATGATCGGCATTTCAGCCGGATCCCCTGCTTCTTTTTCCACAATCGAAGCCAGTGTCAACGCTTGGTGAAAAGACCACCCCAGATCGCCAGCCCGCTTTCGCCATTCCAGCGATACCTGCTTTTCCAGCTCTTGCATCAGGGAATGAACCAGCTCCGTTTCACTCATTCGTTCGAACGTGTAAGTAGAGGGGTAAAGATAGCCTTCCAAGCTGGTGGTTTTGTTGTCGACACCCAGCTCACTGGGAAATTGATCCATGCGTTCCAGCACCAGTTCCAGGAAGAAATCTTTGTCAACGAAAGGGGTGGCGGATTGGGTGTTTTTCAGAGAGACAAGAGGTGTCTTTGCCAGCCGCTCCCCCATCTGGCGTACGCTGGACCCCTCCGGTAAGGTGAATTGGTAGCGCAACACTTGATGCTCCTTCAACTCGCTGACCAGTTCTCCTGGGGACAATTGGCTGGAGGCGAGATATTCTCCTCCGGAAAAGAACTCGTCCAAATGCTGTTTGCGAGCCTCTAACAAGAAGTCGGTCCGATTCCAGATCAATCCTTGCTGGTACAACCGCTGGCCGATACGATCACTGGTTTCTTCGCCGGAAAACTGAACGACCGCTTCCTTAGCCGGTAGAGATTGCGGTCCAAAAAGGAGAAACCCAGCCAGCCATGCGACAATCAGCAGAAAGACCGGCAAGAAATAGAACAAACCGAGCGGTCGCCGCCGCTTACGCCGTCGCCGATGAACCATTTCGAGCGAATGACATGCCGGATAAAAGCCAAAAGAAGGGAGCGACGCTGACGACAGAAAACGAGAGTTGCAGCGAAGCCCAGTAACCCAAAAGGCCAGGCAGGATGACGCCTAGCAGCTCATCTTGCTTTCGCCGGGAAAAACCGAGCCAAAAGAATCGACCAATCAGAAACATGTACGCGACCAATCCAAGCAGGCCGGTGGTGACCGCCACTTGCAGCAGGTCGTTGTGCGCTTTATCGGCGTAAACGATGCCACCAAAAACCTGCATACTCTCCGAGCCTGCATTCTGGGGAAAGGCATTGCCGAAATGATCGGGACCCCAACCCAAAATAGGCTTCTGCCAGATGGCCGGCAAAGACATCTTCCAGGTATACAGGCGCATTTGCAGCGAGGAAGTGTCGGTCAGTCGATCCTGGAAACTAACCCCCCGGACAGTCCCCACTAGTAACAAGACTAGGATCATGACGAGGGCACCTGCCAGCAATATTGTGCGAAAAACCCGGCTGGGTTGGAGCAGCCAGAGGGCTACGACCAAGACTGCCAAGCTAAACCAGGCTCCCCGCGAACCGGTGAGAAAGATCGCCACGAGAAACAGAACACCGATTGCCAGCAAAGCGATTTTCGACCCCCACTTCACGTGAGGAATGAAGTAGAGAGGGAGCGGGAGAACCAGGAGCAAATAGGAACCAAGGAAAATGGGATTACCCAACGTAGCAAATGGCATCAGCCACTCAGCCCGAATGGCATCCCGCGGCAGCAATTCCCACCCCAGGCTTTGGCCGATGCCATAGATTGCCAAAAGAATGGCGCTTCCGATCACAATCCCGATCGCCCAACGGCGATGGTTTTCCTGCCGGAGGAAGTTTTGGCCAAAGAGAAAAAGGGCAAGATAGGAAAAGATGGATTGGAATCCTTCAGCCCGCCGCGTTTCTCCAAAAAGAGCTTTGGCGTCCCCCGCTAGCAGGGTAGAGAGAAGCACGATCCAAAGGAACAGAATCAGAGGCAGATCCATGCCCTTGTTTCGGTGTCCCCAACTACCCGCTACGAAAGCACGGAAGGACCAGACTACCAGGAAGAACGTCACAAACCAAAACAGGAATTGCGCCCGGGGGCCATAGAAGAAATCCAGCGTGGCAATTTGACTCGTCGGAACCAATCCCAATGCGGCAACTACCACTTGCGGGTGGAGAAAGAAGGGGTAGACCAGCAGGAACAACAGCAATAGAAGGGAAAGAAATCGATCCAGGGAGGCGCTAATGAGTTTGGGCATTCTCACCCGTTGCGTCCCACTCCTCCTCCCATTCGGACAGGATCTCCTGTAACAGTGCCTCTTCCTTCGGATTGGTAACGTCTACCAGACGGTGACCTTCAATCCGGAGGATCACAGGGGTTTGGATCTCCTCTTCTTCCGGATAGAAGGCAGCATATTCGGAGCCCTCGTATTCAAACCGCGCCCCATAATGATAGGCATGCGGAGTGCCGAAACCGTCATATTTGGCGATGCTCATTTCGTCCAAATCTTCTTCGTTAATCACCGTCATCCTCGGATTTCCTGGAGCGAGCTTCCAAGTAACTTTGTAAAATTAGCACAGCCGCGATTCGATCCGCCAGGCCTTTTTTCCGAGACGGTTTGTACCCCGCTTGGCGTAGTTGGCGCAGAGCAATGGTGGTAGTAAAGCGTTCATCCCAGAATGCTAGCGGAAGCTGCAAATGCTCCCGTAAAACCTCGGCGAACGATCGTACGTTGGTGGTCTGCGCCGTATCAATTCCCTTGAGGTTCAAAGGGAGTCCCACCACCAGTTCTGTGACGCCCTTTTCGCGTACTAGTTGGGCTAGGGCAGCCAAATCTTCTTCCATCGTGAGCCGAACCATGGTTGGCAGAGGACTAGCAATGATTCCGAGCGGATCGGAGAGGGCGAGCCCGATGTAGCGCGAACCAACATCAAGCGCGAGGTAACGCAGTTTGGATCAGCTCCCCAACTTTTTCCAACGCTTCTGGAAGGCGGGCAGGATTCTTCCCGCCAGCCCGACCCATCTCCGGTTTGCCACCTCCGGAACCGTCAATGATGATTCCAGCCTCCCGTGCCAGCTGTCCCGCATTCCAACCCGCTTGCACCAACCGGCTGCTGACCCGAATCAGGACCAGAGGTTTATCCTGCCAGATGCTGGCCAAAACCACGACACCATCTGTGAGACCTTCCAGCACGAAATCGGAAAGTACCGTGAGGGCGTCGACGTCCAATGAATCAACGGCGGTGATTACGCAGGGTGTACCAATGACCCGGTTTTGCTGTAAAAGCCCGCCGCTCAAACTGCGCAGATAACGGTCGCGGTAGGCGATCGCCTGTTTGTGCTCTTCCGCGTTTTCCGTTAGAAGCTTTTCCACCTTTTCCGTCAAAGTTAAAGGTTGTCCTCGAAGCAGCTCAGCAGAATGCTGCAGCGCGGTGCGCTCTTGTTGCAGTCGTTGGATCGCAGCGACTCCCGTCAGGGCCTCAATCCGGCGCAAGTTCGAACCCACTCCCGTTTCGAGTAGAATCAGGAATATGCCAACTTCCCCCGTACGGGCTACGTGCGTTCCACCGCAAAGCTCGCGGGAATCTCCCGCCTCCACGATTCGTACCACCTCGCCATATTTCTCGTTGAAGAGAGCTATCGCGCCCAGCTTTTTTGCTTCTTCGAGGGTGGTTTGAGTCGCTGTAACCGATAGATCCGCTCGGATCATCTCATTCACCTGTTGTTCGATCGCTACAATTTCGCCGGCGGTCAAAGCGGCAAGATGGTGGAAATCGAATCGCAAGCGGTCTGATTCCACCAGAGATCCGGCTTGGTTCACGTGTTCGCCGACGGCTTTGTGCAACGCAAGATGCAGCAGGTGTGTGGCCGTATGAGCGCGCTCAATGCCTTTGCGCCGAAGAGGGTCAACTTCAGCTTTCACCACCGATTCATTGGTTAAAGCTCCCCGTGTTACTTTCACGTGATGAAGCGTCACACCATCCAATGGGCTTTGTGCATCCAGGACTGCTGCCTCACCACCAGGCCAGATCAGACGCCCGCAATCGCCGGTTTGTCCGCCCTTTTCGGCGTAGAAGGGAGTTTCCCCCAGATACGCTTCCCCTTCTTCTCCGGTAGGGATACGTCCGACTTCTTGTCCTCCTGCAAAAAGAGCCAGCACGGGCGTTGTCACTTCGGTGGTTTGATAACCGACGAACTCGGATTCCCCTTGTCTATCCCGCAGAGCCACGAAGGGCGAGGCTTCCATTCCCACTTTCTTCAAAGCGGCGCGAGCCCTCTCGCGTTGTTTTCGCATCTCACGGTTGAAACCATCTCGATCCACGGAAACGTTCTGTTCTTGGACGATTTCCTCGGTCAACTCTAGCGGAAACCCATACGTATCATACAGACGGAATGCGTCAGCACCCGATAGCGTGGGGGAAGACAAGTCCCTCAGTAGATTCTCCAAAATTGCCATTCCATCCTCCAACGTAGTAGCGAAACGGGTTTCCTCCGCTTTGACAAGGGTTTGGATGTACCCTTCCTTCGCCTGGAGCTCCGGATAGCCAGGCCCCATGATCTGTACCACCCGTGGGACCAACTTGTACAGGAATGATTCGCGTAATTGGATATGACGTCCAAAACGGAAGGCACGGCGAATGACGCGGCGCAGAACATATCCCCGCCCTTCGTTGGAAGGGACAATTCCGTCTCCGATCAAAAAGGTCATTGCTCGCAAGTGGTCGCCAATCACTTTCAGGGCTATTCCCTGCTCCGACGATGGCTCTCCACCAAGGCCACCCATGGCGGAAACGGCATCGATCAGTGGCTGGAACAGGTCGGAAGCAAAAACGGAGTTCTTGCCCTGCGAAGCCATGGCCAAGCGTTCCAGCCCCATACCGGTATCAATGTTCTTCTGCGCTAAGGGAATCAGTCTTCCCTGCTCATCCTTATTGAATTCCATAAAAACCAAATTCCATATCTCGACAAAGCGCGAACTCTCATCGCCAGGCCGAGCCAGAGGACCCAATTGGTGACCTAGGTCGAAGTAGATTTCGGAGCAAGGTCCGCAAGGACCGGTTCCGGTGGTGCCGACAGGACCCCAGAAGTTATCCGCCTCACCGAGGCGAACAATCCGATCGGAGGGAATCCCAATTGTATGGGCCCAAATCCCCGCTGCTTCGTCGTCATCGTGATACACAGAGATCCATAGACGATCGGGCGGAAGAGCCATTTCGCCCACCAGGAATTCCCAGGCCATTTCGATGGCTTCGGTTTTGAAGTAATCTCCCACTGAGAAATTGCCCAGCATTTCTAAAAAAGTGAGATGACGCGGTGTGCGGCCTACGGAATCGATATCTGTCGCGCGGAAACATTTTTGCACTGTGGCCATTCGTTTTGCTGGTGGCTCTTCCAGTCCGAGAAAATATGCCTTCATCGGAACCATTCCGGCTGAGGTAAAAAGCAGGGACGGATCATCCGGCACCAGGGAGATGCCGGCTCGGGCCAGGTGACCGTGACGCTGAAAGAAACGTAGGAAGTCCGCTCTAAGCTGGTTGCTGTTCATCGGGCGACCTTTCTATGGGATTGGATGCAGAGATTTGCATTTGCCGGAAGAAACGATAGATAGCGCGAATGAGTGATACCAAAGGGACCGCGGTGATCGCCCCCCAGAACCCAAACAGCGTACCGCCGACCAATACAGCCAGGACAACGATTACTGGGTGAAATCCCATTTGGCGGGAAAGAATGTTCGGTGATAGCACGTAATTCTGGAATGCTTGCACAGCCAGGAAGAACAGGGCAATGTACACCAGGGAAAGGACCGGCCGACCCAGAGAGAAGAGAATGGCTGTAGCCCCGGCAATTACGGGTCCGAAGTAAGGAATGAATTCGCCAAAAAAACCAATGATGCCCAGGAACCAAGCGTAAGGAACCCCCAACAGCCAGCTGCCAAGGGCATCCAAAACCCCCACAATAAATGCTCGCAACAATAATGCACCAAGATACCGACTGATCAACCCGGAGACGCAATCCAGGAACTCCCGTGTTCTCTCCCGAAAAGCGTGTGCCAGCCAAGCATGAAGTACAATCTTAAGACGGGGCCAGTCTTTTAGCAGGAAGAAGGAAATAAACAAAACAAACACCGTGGAAACCAGGAAACTGACGACACCGACACCTGCTGAGAGGACTTGGCTGATGATTTCCCCCAATCCAGTCTGCAAGGTTTGTCCAATCTGGTAATTGAGTTGGCCCCAAGAAAGGCCGAGCCCGAGGGAACGTAGGAATTGGTCTACCTGATTCAATAGCCCTTGCAGCGAAGCCAGGATGGAGGGGAGGTTGTTCTTCAAAACGACCATCTCTTGGACAATCGCAGGAATCAAGAAATAGAAAATCAGGAAAACTAAAGCCAAAAAGACGAGAAAGACAAGGATGGCGGCCGGCACTCGCCGGAACACTCTTTCCAAGATGCGTACCAGGGGGTGTAGGATGAAGGCGAGAAAACCAGACATCAACAAAATGACGAAGACG
>JBGOWQ010000021.1:0-10395 GCA_041478715.1 Thermodesulfobiota bacterium
CTGTTCATTCTGGAAATCAAAGTCCCCGGTTTTGGAATCCTGGGGGTTGGAGGAATTGTCGCATTCGTACTAGGGTCCTTGATGCTTTTTGGACAATCCGGCTTCACTCCCAGTTTCAATACAGGGTTATCGCTTTGGATTATCATTGTTTTTGCCATTCTGAGTTTGGCGTTTTTCTTCTTTGTGATCGCGGCTGCGCTTCGCGCCCGCAGCAGACCCACTGTACCGATGGAAATGGACGCGCTGCTAGGCTCGATCGGAATTGTTCAGTCTGATCTGAATCCGAACGGGATGATCCAGGCGCAAGGGAGTTATTGGCGTGCAAAATCGCTGTCCGGCAGAATCCAAATTGGTCAACGTGTTAAGGTAGTAGATAAAAAAGGGATGGAACTAATCGTAGAAAAGGAGGAAGAAGCGTAATGGATGTTGTGACTCTGATCATCATTATTGCCGCAATTCTGCTGGTACTGGGGTTGATCCGCTACGGAATCCGGATTGTACGCGAATACCAGCGATTGGTGATTTTCCGCTTGGGAAAGAGCATCGGTCAAAAGGGACCAGGCATTGTTTTTCTCATTCCCTTCATGGATATTCCCGTGCGGGTGGATTTACGAGAACAATACCTGGAAATCCCTCATCAGACTTGCATCACCAAAGACAATGCCCCCATTTCCATCGATTTTCTGATTTACTCCAAGGTGGTGGATCCCGTGCTCTCCGTCATTAAGGTTCAGTATTTTCAAGGTGCAGTGCAGGGCCTTTCCACGACTTCGCTGCGGGCTGTAGTGGGTGACATTGTGCTGGATGATGTACTGGCAAAACGTGATCGAATCAATGAAGTGCTGGCCACCAAGTTGGACGAGGTGACCGAAGGCTGGGGCGTCAAGGTCACCCGGGTGGAAATTCGAGAGATCGTTCCACCCAAGGATGTTTCGGAAGCAATGATCCGCCAGATGTCCGCTGAACGAACGCGTCGTGCTTTGGTCACCGAGGCCGAAGGGAAGAAGGCTGCGGCGATCACGGTAGCGGAAGGTGAAAAGCAATCAGCTATCCTGCGGGCAGAAGGGGAACGACAATCGCGAGTGCTAACCGCGCAAGGATTCTCTCTGGCCCTTGAGACAATCTTCGGCGTGGCACAAAAGGTGGACAACAAGACCATGACCCTGCAATACCTGGAAGCACTGAAGGCAATGGGCGCGTCACCTGCAACCAAGTACATTTTCCCGCTGGAATTCACCCAATTATTTCAGCCGATGTTGAAGAATATCACCGGAGCTACAAAGGGCGAGTAATGACCTTTTACCAAACGCAAGGGAACCATTGCCGTCAATCAGGTGCTTTGTGATATATTGACAAGAAATTTTGGAAAAGGAGGTTTTGCAGCGAATGTCTTTTTTAATTACCAGCGATTGTATTGCTTGCGGTGCCTGCAAGGATGCTTGCCCGACACAGTCGATCAGCGAGGGAGATCCTGCCTATCTGATCGACCCGGACACATGCGTGGAATGCGTCGGACACTACGACGAGCAGCAATGCGCCGCCGTTTGTCCTGTGGACGCTTGCCAACCCGATCCAGCTCATCCCCGCAAATAGCATCGCGGTTCCTTCAACCATTACGGATATCCAACGGCTGCCCTCACCGGGCAGCCGTTGCTCTGTCATGAAAGAAAAACTGTTATTCAATCTGATCCACAAAACCGCTTCTTCTCTTGGCATGAAGGTTTTTCTGGTCGGTGGAGCGGTGCGTGACCGTTTGCTCGGGTGTCCGCCCTCGCATGATTATGATTTCGTAGTAGAAAGCGGTTCTGCCCAGGAATTGGCGGAGAAATTAGCAAAACGGCTCGCTGCGGAACTGGTATATTTCCCCCAGTTCCGCACAGCCAAAATCTCCCGAGATGATTTGAAAATTGAATTGGTGGATACGCGAACGGATCGTTACTCCGAAAAAAACCGCAAGCCGCAGGTGGAAAGGGCAACCCTGGTCGAAGATCTTCGCCGCCGTGACTTCACAGTGAATACATTCTTGCAGGATCTATCCAGCGGCAAGGTTCTCGACCTTCTCAATGCCTGGCCCGACTTGGGCCAAAGAATCTTGCGCACTCCGTTGGATCCTTCCATCACCTTCCAAGATGACCCTTTGCGCATGCTGCGCGCTATTCGTTTTGCCGTCCGTTTGGGTTTTGAAATTGAAGAAGCAACCGGAGTCGCCATCATGCAGAAAGCCAGCTTATTGCCTGCCAAGGTTTCTGCCGAGCGAATCAAGTCTGAGTTGGACCTGATGATGGCTACCCCACGGCCCGATCAGGGGATACAAATGCTCAAGCAGTATCAGCTGCTGCCACACATTCTACCGGAATTATTTGCCATGGAAGGGATTCCGCAAGACAAGGAGGTGGAACCCGATTTGTGGCAGCACAGCCTAGCCACCCTTAGCCGACTAGCGTCAAAATCTGGTTCCCTGCGGGAACGGTGGGCTGCATTGCTCCACGACATTGGTAAGCTAGAAACGGTTAGAATGACGAATGGGATTCTTACTTTCCTTGGCCACGAGGAAGCGGGAGCCCGGCTCGCGCACAACCTATTCGACCGTCTGAATGCTTCAAACGAAGAAAAGGAGGAGGTTGTTTTCCTGGTTCGTTGGCATATGCTACCAATGCAATATACGCCCGTCTGGAGCGACGCGGCGGTCAAACGATTCATCCGTCGGATGGGACAATATTTGAAACCCCTTCTCAGACTTGCGCAGTCAGATCTACAGGGTACGGAAGATTTGGAACACCATTTCTGGCACCTGGTGAAACGGGTGCAGGTTTTGGGGGAAAAACAGATACAACGGATCTCGTCTCCTTTGTCCGGTGAGGAAATCATGGACTACTTTGGTCAGGGCCCCGGTCCTTATGTAGGAGAGGTGAAGCGAGAGCTGATCGATTTGCTTTTGGAGGACCGCATTGACGGTTCGAAGGAATCCGCTCTCGTTTATCTCCAATCTCGCTATCCCAAATAGAAACATCCCGCGCTCCTCCTTGCTGGTTCCAAACCAACATGGCAAAGGCTCAAGTCCGCATTCCCCATTCCTCCACTCGGGAAACTCACGGTCGAAGGAGACCGTGTGCGCGAAAATCGGCGCCATTGCAGATTAGCTAAGATCTCTGATTTAGCGCAAGACAGAGGGTTCGCTTTTCGTTTTCAGCAGACCCCTCTTGGGCACGATCACCAGCGCGGCTAAAATCAGAAATCCTCCTACAAGCGCCAACCCTGGCGGCTTTTCGGCAAATAGGAGGAATGCCCATATTGTTGCTCCAATCGGTTCACCCAAGACCGCCAGCGTGATAAAGACTGGTTGAACCTGGGCCAGTAGATAGTTCAGCACGGTGTGACCAATGATTTGTGGCACTAAGGCTAAAAGAACAAACCACAACCAAGCAACGGGGGGATAATCAATAAAGCCAGGAAGACCCTGTTGAATCAAAAGCGCAACCCCCATAAACAACGCTCCAAATGAATAGACTAACGCTCCATAGATAGCCAATGGAATTCTATCTCGCAGAATCCCCCCTAGATAGAAATATACGGCTGCAGCCAATCCTCCCGCTAGGGCCAGGAGATCACCCCAGAGTGCAGTCGGCGAGGAAAATGAAAGATCCGCTCCCCCCATCAGAAACACTCCACCTAAAGCTAAGAAGAGCGAAAGAAAAAAGAGCGGGCTGTACTGCTGTTTGAGAAAAAGCCGTTCCCCCAGTGCAACGAATAAAACTTGTGTGTTGACCAATACTGTAGAGGAAGAAACCGTGGTCATAAATAGAGAAGTCATCCATGTGAGAAAATGCACGGCCAAGCCCAGACCGGCCAGTAGAAGCAGAGCCAGGTCTCGCCTGGATAGATTGCGAAAGGATTTCCACTGCCCAAAAGCGAATGGCCAGAGAACCAGGCCGGCAAAGACCAATCGCCAGAATCCACTGGCAAATGGTGGGGCTGGAGTCAAGCGAACGAGAATGGAACCGAAGGAAATCCCTGCAATGGCAAATAGGACAAAATAGATGATGCGTTTCGGCATCAGTCCTCCCGTGGCAAGAAGATCAGTTTGCGCATAGGGGAAGGTCAGGGAATCCTATGGTGCGAAGGTGAAACCCTCGATTCGTAAGCCGTCTGTCCTCAGTTCCAAACCCAAGATCATCTTCCCTTCACCAAGAGGTGGCAGAGGAGCGCTCGCAATATCCGAAAGCGGAAAGGTATTCAGAAGTCCCGCTAGAGCTTTTGCATCCAGGTACAGGCAGAGGTTGTATTTGCCAATCTTCTGCATAGCCGCTTTTATCCCAGGCACAGAACCCAGATTCTGTCCGGTTCCTTGACTCAATTCGACCATCTGTTCCATGGCAGTACGGCTTGACGCTGCATAGAAGCTGGTGTTGCTCAATCCGAAAAAGACCTCTCCTTGTCCCGGGATGGGAAATACATTGATGTCAATTCCACCGATCTTTTCAACTTGTGGTGGATTTTCACTTCCTGCCAACTGATTGGCCATTTGTTCCAACATCGTTGCCGCTGAAACCGCCTTGATGCGCAATTCCGGTGTTAGTTCCACGGCCAACCCAATCGGTGGGATCAGTCCGTCACTTGCTTCTCCTTCTCCCAGAAAAAGATTCATTGTCCCATCCAGCCAACTGATATCGAAAGGAAGAGGGGAGGAACCTTCTTCTTTAAGCAATTGGTCGACCAAACTGCCCAGCCAACCGTACGATTGAAGCGCGAAACCGGCATCCTGGGGAACTTGGAGGAATGGAACCGTCTGATTGAGCGGTGTTCTTAGCAGCGTTAGGAATACCTGGGCAAACGGCTTTGCCTGTCCGACAGCGAATTCGTCAAGAAGCATCTCGAGATCCGCTTTGAGGTTTGCCTTGAAATGGATTTCCGTACCATTTCCTTCTGCAAAAAGACTTAAATTCTTCAACTGAGGCGGAAAATCCGGCATTTTGGCAAAATCCAAGTATAGAAAGAACATGGCGTTGGCGGCTTCCGCCTTCGCTTTCAAATAATCCGAATTTGTGGCCAGGGGATCACTGGGAATTCCTCGCAACAGTCCTGCCATCGATTGTTCGTCTGAAGCCAGATAGAGAATGTTTCCCTTCAAGGCAGAAAGGAGTGGTTGTTCCCGCCCCCAGGCTTTTGCAGGTTGTCCGGCTATCTGCAGGGTTTCAACATCGATTCCCCTTTGTTGCAGGTTCTTTTCCATACGATCGAGTCCCAGTTGTGCTTGTGACGGATCCGTGACTTCTACCTGTGCCAGGAACTGGACGGAGCCTTGCCTGAATGGCATTGCAATCTGTAGGTTGGCCTTTAGATAGGGCAGCAGGTCTGCCTGCATTTCGGTAAAAACGTCATCGCCAAAACTGGGAAATCCGGACAATTGATCGGTTACAACCGGGTTCTCCTCCAGCGTAGCCAATCCTTGCGCCAGTGAGAGATCGCCGGAGCGGATTGAGAGGAATATGGCGCTGTCGGCTGGCGCGATTTGATCCAATGCAAGGTTTTCCTGAGGGAGACTGGGTGCTTTCGTATTGCCTCCGGGAACAAACGTCGGCCATAAGAAGTAGATGGCTAGGCCAATTCCAATGATGACCGCCACCGTAGCCAAAGCGATCAGCCAGGAGAAGCTTTTTGTTTTCACTGGAGCGGAGGGTATGATGGTTGCTCCGCACTGGCGGCAGGAAGTTGCATCATCCGGATTTTCAGCACCGCACTTGAGACAGTTCACATTTGCTACCTCGCTTCCCTATTTCTCGTGGTCCTCTCCAATTATAGTAGGCTCAGAACGATAATGTGTAAGGTATTCTCAGTGCCATGGCCAGGAAAAGGGCCGTCTGGCCACGGCTTACAAATCCATCGGGGACGAATGTGCTCCCGCGTGATAGATAGTTGATGGTTGGTTTTTCCAGCAAGGTAGGAAACTGATTGAAAAATGTCTCCAGATCTCCTTGCGCCCAGTGACCCGCTAGATCGGTGAAGGGAAGCGCACCGGGTTTGGTTTCCAAACCAACGACGCGGGACAAGGTTGCAATCGCTTGCGATTTTGACAAGGCTTCTTGGGGCCTGAACGTTCCATCAGGGAAACCTTCCAACCATCCGGCTGCGGTACACTGCTTGATCGCTTGGGCAAACCACTCATCGCCAGAGACATCGCTGTAAGTGAGAGCAGACTCACCGACCGGTGTCAGGGAACTCGCCAGGAGTTGGGCAAACTGGGCGCGGGTGAGCAAAGAATCCGGACGAAATGTGCCGTCATCCAATCCCCGGACGATGTTCTTCTGGAACAAAGCCACTACCCACGGCCTGCTCCAATGATCCTCGATATCGAAGAAGGGAGGCCGTTTGGGCCCAGACAAGCCGGTTGCCGTGGTGGTGGTCACGGTCTCTGTTGCTAACATGGCACTGGCAATCCGCTCGAAGGTTGCGGATTTATCTTGCCAGACAAGCTCGTTTCCCCAAACAGCCGGCGCATCTTCCCCCGTGATGGAATTGCTCGCGAAAAATGTCTTGCCCGTGTAGAGATCATACACTTTTACGCGTCGAATGCCGTTTTGATAAAGAGTGTAGGCTACCCAATTCCCGAAAATCGCCAATCGGTAAATGGAGGATCGATTTTGTGGTGTCCCACTTTCTGTGACTAGGGAAGAGGTCTCTCCGGTCGGAATTGTATACATATAGATAGTAGAAGAACCATTCTCATAGTTGATATCCCAGACAATCTTGTCTCCAAAAATGGCAGGAGGACCAGCCGCTGCCGGTCGGTTGGGATTATGGATCCAAACGGGGAATTCCTTCTCCAGGACGAGATCATAATAATAGATATCAGTGAAGTTGAAATTGATCCGGCCATCCAAATAAGCAATGCGGTCCCCATCAATTGCCGGAAAGAGTTGTGGCCCCGGGCTGTTTACCACATATCGTTCCTTGCCCGTGGCCAAGTCGTACAGGTAAATGTTGTCGTTCCCGTCACGGTCGTCTTGCCAAACAATCGTATTGTTCCAAATCGAGGGAGATTTATGCGAGCCTACGCTGGTACAAATCGGTATTTCCTGACCTTTATCCAGATCGTAGAGGTAGATGTCCCATTTCTCTGTTTTGTCCACCATATTCCGTTTGTCCATCCAGACGACCTTATTGCCGTATACCTTTGGCAAATATTGGTCCGCCCAATTGGTGCAGACGGGGGTTTCATTCCCAGTGGACAGATCGTAACTGTAGATATCCAGGTTTCCGGCCCGGTTGTCTACCCATACCACTCGCGTGCTTGAAATGGCAGGAAACCATTGGAACGAAGTGGAAGAAGACAAGAAATGCGGCCGGACTGTTCCTCCAGCAGCGAATGTCACGGGGACCAAACAAAAAAGGATGGCCAGGCTTAGTGAGATGGCTCCTCGTATTTTTTCCATGGGGTCCAGAGCGCTTTTAACCTTTCTAGAATTGTATTCTCCGATCCTTGATCGGATGGGAAGTAATATTGCCGGAAAAGGAGCTCTTTTGGCAAGTATTCCTGCTGGACGAAGTGCCCGGGAAAGTCGTGAGCATATTCGTACCCCTCCCCATACTGCATCTCCGCAGCTCCGGAAAAGGATGGATTTCTCAAATGCAGGGGAACGTCCGGGGCAGCATTACTTTTTACTTCTGCTAGAGCCGAACCGATGCCCTTTACCGCTGAGTTACTTTTGGCAGCGCACGCAAGATAAATCGCCGCTTGCGCCAAAGGGATTTGCGCTTCCGGCCAACCAATATACTCCACAGCGTATGCGGCTGAAGAGGCCAACACCAACGCCATCGGCTCCGCTAGTCCGATATCTTCCGCCGCGCAAATCAGAATCCTTCTGGCAATGAATCCCGGATCTTCTCCTGCATATATCATGCGCGCTAACCAATAAAGCGTCGCATCCGGGTCAGACCCGCGCATGCTCTTGATGAAGGCCGATACTGTGTCAAAATGAGCATCGGCATCTTTGTCATAGCGAAGCATTCGCTGCTGCAGCGCGTCCTCGATCTGGGCGACTTGTAGGAGGCGTATTCCTTCTGCATTCGGCTTGGCATTAAGAGCCGCCCATTCCAGGGTGTTCAATGCGACACGAGCGTCACCGCGGGAGGCCTGGATCAGGAAATCCCTTGTATCGGGCGCCAAGTGGACCTTTTCCTCTGCCAATCCTCGTTCGCTGTCAGTTAAGCAGCGATCTATAATCGTACCGATTTGCGAATTGTTTAGGGGTTCCAATCGGAATATGCGGGAGCGGGATACCAAAGGGGAGATGATCTCGAAAAAAGGGTTTTCCGTGGTGGCGCCAATTAAGATGACCGTACCTTCTTCCACGTGAGGTAGAAGACCGTCCTGCTGGGCTTTGTTGAAACGATGGATCTCGTCAATGAATAGGATCGTTTTTTGACCGTTGAATGCGGTCCGTTTGCGGGCATCCCGCACGATCGCTCTGAGATCAGCCACACCCGCTGTGACGGCGGAAAGCTGTACAAAACAAGCTTCCGTTCTTGCAGCGATAATCCGGGCGATCGTTGTTTTGCCGGATCCGGGGGGTCCCCATAAGATCATTGAACTCAGGTGATCCGAATCAATTGCCTGTCGCAATAGGCGACCAGGTCCCACGATGTGTTCCTGCCCGACGAACTCATCGAAATTCTGAGGACGGATGCGCACGGAAAGAGGAGAGGCGGGTGATGGCTCCTCCACAAAAGAAGGTTTCTTGCCTGACTGGAAAAGGGACATAATCCCGCATAGTATATTGCAATCATGCTCGATCTGAAATTCGTCCGGGAACACCCGGAACTGGTAAGAGAAGACTTGCGACGTCGCCAGCGAGATCCCTCGCTGGTAGACCATCTATTAGAAATGGATCAGCGCTGGCGCATATCTTTCGCACAGCAGAGCGATTTACGCGCAGGACGGAATCGTCGTTCGGAAGAAGTAGCGCGGAAAAAAACATCCGGTGAGGAACCTTCCGCTTTAATAAAAGAATTGCGACAGCTTTCTGAGCAAATCAGGGAACAAAACGAACAGATCCGCTTGCAAGAGGATTCCATTACCGAAATTCTGGAAAAACTACCCAATTCTTTGCATCATTCTGTACCCGAAGGCACTGGCGATAGTGGTAACATCCGGATTCGTTCGGGAGGTTGCTCACCTTCTTTCTCATTTTCCCCGCTCCCCCACTGGGAATTGGCAAAACAGCTTGAGCTTTTCGACTTGGAACGAAGCGGAAAAATCGCCGGTAGTGGATTCATTCTCTACACCGGTTGGGGAGCAAAGTTGGAACGATCTCTAATTTCCTGGATGATTGATTTTCACTGTCAGCACCACGGTTATCGCGAATTACTCCCTCCATTCGTGATCAATCGGGATGCTGCGTACGGAACCGGCAAATTACCTGATTTCGATGACCAGATGTATCGCTTCCAGAATTCCGATCTCTATCTGAATCCGACCGCTGAAGTTCCAGTGACCGCACTTCATGCCGGCGAAATCCTGCAGGCGGATACTTTGCCACGTTACTATGTGGCCTATACCGCTTGCTTTCGCCGGGAAGCCGGGGCAGCGGGTAAGGATACGCGTGGACTGTTGCGACTCCACCAGTTCGATAAGGTGGAGCTGGTAAAGTTCGTCCGACCGGAAGATTCCTATCCGGAGTTAGAGAATCTTACGTCAGAAGCGGAATCAATTGTAGCGGCCTTAGAGCTACCCTATGAAGTCGTTGAGCTCTGTAGCGGCGAGATCGGTTTCTCCGCCAGCAAAGCGTATGACATCAATGTATTTGCTCCAGGTGCGAATAAATGGTTGGAGGTCTCTTCCTGCAGCAATTGCACGAATTTCCAGTCCCGTCGTCTGAATACCCGTTTTCGCAACCCGCAAACGGGTAAATTAGAATTCGTCCATACACTCAATGGTTCCGGCGTGGCCTTACCGCGCACCGTAGCCGCAATCCTGGAGAACTACCAGGAAATGGACGGAAGCGTGCGGGTACCCACGGTGCTGCAACCTTATTTGCAGCTAGAACGGATCCGGCCGGATTTCTGATTCCTTTTGGAATGGCAGCGGATGGGTGGCCGAGCGGTTGAAGGCGCCGCACTTGAAATGCGGTGGGCGTAAACGCCCCGTGAGTTCGAATCTCACCCCATCCGCCAATTCACTTCTTCCGCCAGCGGGTACCTTGGGCGGTGTCCTCTAGCACAATGCCTTTCTCTAGCAGTTCATCCCGAATTTGATCGGAGCGGGAAAAGTCCCGCCGCTTGCGGGCTTGGTTTCTTTCTTCGATTATTGCCAGGATCCACTCGTCGGCCTCACCTTTTTCTTCCAACAGACCCAGCACCTGGTCAAAGGAGCGCAGTACCTCGATCACAGACCGCACA
>JBGOWQ010000045.1:0-8103 GCA_041478715.1 Thermodesulfobiota bacterium
CGCCTCGGAGGAACGCGACACACGCCCGGTTGCCAAAGTGTTCTAAGGTGTTCCCCAATGCCGTCGCATCAATCGTCAAGCGTTGACCGCCAGACCTTCCTCCAATGCGTTCGCTCAAGGTCCTCACGCTGGAAACCAATCGTCCCCGCGTACTGATCTTGGCCAACCAACACGCCCGGGAGTGGATGACGATGTCCGTGGCGATGAAACTGGCGCAGTATTTGGTCAGCAACTATGACACCGATTTCGACGTCAAGGCGTTGGTTGACACCCGCGAAACGTGGATCGTTCCCTGTTTGAACGAGGATGGGTACATCCAGGACACCGGCGATGCCGTGGAACCAAATCCGCCGGGCGCGTTCTGGCGAAAGAATATGCGGGACAATGACCAAACGGACGGTTCCTTCACTTCCGGATGGGATGGAGCGGACCTCAATCGAAACTTTGGCTACCAATGGGAGGGGTTCGGATCGAGCCCGAATCCCGGCACCGACAACTACCGGGGTCCCTGGGCATTCTCCGAACCGGAGACCCAGGCGATCCGCGACTTGATGAGAAACCGCCCATTCTTGTTGGGTCTCAGCCTGCATACCTACAGCAATTTGGTTCTCTATCCCTGGGGCTACACCCCCGCGCCTGCTCCCGATGTTTCGCTCCTCCAGTCGATGGCCGCGGCGATGGCAACTGGCTATCAATGGGGAGGGAAACTATACACCGGAAATGGGTATACGGCGCAGCAAGCCTGCCAGTTGTACCCGACCAATGGAGACGCCGGGGATTGGGCTTACGGGTTTCTGGGAATTCCCTTTTTCACTTTTGAGATGACACCGAACACGTTCTACGAACCGGCATCTCAGATTGCGCCCACCTTCAACCTCAACAAAGATGCGATGCTGTATCTGATTCGGCGGGCTCCGGAAATCACCGGTGCAGTCCGAGGCGCAGTCACCGATCCGAACGGAGTTTCCTTGCCCGCGAGTGTTGCCATCTCCGCAACCAACCGAACTCCCAACGAACCCGATCCCAAGACAGGGAACTATTGCTGGACCATGGTACCAGGAGAATACTCGCTCACGGTCAGCTGTACCGGGTATCAAACGAAGACGGAGACGGTCAACGTGATGGCCGGTGCCTACACCAGACAGGATTTTACGTTACAACCGATTGCCACATACACCTTGAGCGGTCAGGTACGCGATGAAGCGGGCCATGCTCTACCGGCTTTCCTTCGCTTGAACAATACGCAACGCGGATCGTTCTCCGCCAACCCCAACGATGGCAGTTATCGGGTCAGCGGCCTGGTTCCGGGCAAATATCAGATCCAGGTTTGGGCGAATGGATATCAGGCGCGCTGGGTTGACCTCAATCTGACCGGTGATCAAAACACCGACATCGTACTCCACGATCCCAGCCCGCTCCTGGTAGTGAACGACGACGGTTGGGGGCAAGCTGGGAACCAGCTCAGTCTTTATCAAGATTCCCTGGCCCGCCTGGGTTATGCTTCGGATCCGTGGGAGACACTCGCCAGGGGATTGCCTACGATCTTGGAGCTGAAGAACTATGCCCAGGTGATTTGGTTGAAACCCTATGGCGGTTTGCTTCCGGAGGTGCAAGACCTGCTGCAGAATTACCTGATGGCAGGAGGGCGTTTAATTCTCTCCGGGCAGGACATTGCTTTGTCCGCGGACCTGCAAGGGGATTTTCTGGGGTCCGTATTCTCCAGCGATCTGGCCTCGGATGACGTCGACACGCGCACCCTTCTGGGCATAGCCGGTGATCCCATTGGCGATGGCTTGCGGTTGGACCTTAATGCCCTTGGGGGCATGCGAGACAACGCCTATTGCGATTCCCTCACAACCACCAATTCGCTGGCCTGTTTCCTCTACGAAATCGGCGGTAACCCAGCAGGGGCTGCCCGGGTGGAGAAGAGCGACTACCGCGCCGTCTTCTTCGCGTTCAACTGGGAAGGCATCTCGCTGGCTGCGCAACGTGACACCGTGTTGGACCGCGCTCTCGCTTGGAACGACGCGCTGCCCAACGATCCCCCCACCATTACCTCCCAACCACCACAAACCGCCACGGTCTATTCATCCTATACCTACACCGTCACTGCCACCGATGAACAAGGAGATCCGCTGGACTACTCTTTGATCTTTTTCCCGCAGGGAATGGACATTAGCGATTCTGGGGTGGTCACCTGGACCCCGACGGAGGGGCAAGCAGGTGCACAAGCGGTCAAGCTCAGCGTGCGGGATCCGCGGGGCGGAAAGACTGCCCAAGCGTTTACCCTGACTGTGACTCTTGGTTCGCTCTCTGCCTATTCCCAAACCACTGCTGCCGGCTGGAACTTAGTCACCCTCAGCCTAGCCACCGAACTTCCCCCTGCCCAATTGTTCGGCCCTTCCTTTCAAATGATCTATTTCTGGGACCCGCTCAATGCTTGCTATCTTGCTCCCGGTACTCTTTCCGTAGGCCAAGGGTATTGGGTGAAAATGTCCGCCGCGGCCACGATTTTTGTCTATGGTTCCCTCGTTCCCTCCCCCTGTCTTTTCCCGTTGGCGAACGGTTGGAACATGATCGGTGACCCCTTCCCAATTCCCCTATCCTGGAGCCAGCTATCCTTGGTCCGGGGCGCGCAGGAACTATCGATCGAGGAAGCGCAGAATGCCGGCTGGATCGGTACTGTCTGCAGCTGGAACGGCAGCTCCTATTTCCTGCCCGATCTGGCCACAGGCACTCTATCTCCGGGCCAAGGATTTTGGCTGAAAGCGCTTCAAACTGGAATCAGCCTGAAATCAGTGCACTAAACCTGCTGGGCAAGTTTGGTTTGCCCGCTGGACCGTGCACGATCGAAGAGGGATCGGGGGGTGTTCTCAATCGAACGTGGCGTCGACGCCTTCCAATACCGCGGCGAGCTGCATGGTGTAGAGGGCATAGTACAATCCGCGTCGCTCCATCAGCTCTTCGTGTGGGCCGCACTCGATCACCTGGCCGCCCTCCAGCACGATGATTTGATCCGCGTTCTTCACCGTGGACAGACGGTGGGCGATCACGATCGAAGTCCGTTCTTGCATCAGCTTGGCCACCGCTTCCTGCACCAAGCGTTCGGTATCGGTGTCGATATTGGAGGTGGCCTCGTCTAGCAGGAGAATCCGCGGTTGGCGGTAGATTGCCCGGGCAAAGGAAAGAAGCTGGCGCTGGCCGGCGGAGAGGTTGGCGCCATTGGGCGCCAGTACGGTAGCGAACCGCTCCGGTAATTGCTGGATAAACTCCGCGTTGACGAAGTTCGCGGCCTGTTCCACCTCGCGCGGGTTCTCTTCCCATAAAGAGATGTTGGCGGCGACCGAGTCATGGAAGAGAGTCACGTCCTGTAACACCAGGGCCAGGTGGCTGCGGAACTGGAGCAGGTCCAGATCACGCAATTCCACCCCGTCCACCAGGATTCGGCCGCTGTAGTCGGACCAGAACCCCAGCAGCAAGTTGAAAATAGTGGTCTTGCCGGCACCCGTAGGACCGACGATGGCCAGGGATTTGCCCGGCGCCACCTGGAAAGAAACCTTATCCAGCACCGGCGTACCCTCGTATGCAAAGGATACCTGCTGGAATTCCACGGCACCATGAATGGCCGGAACCTGCGTTCCCTGGCGATACTCGCGGTCATCGTTTTGGAAAAAATCCATGATTTTTTCCAGCGACGCAAAGGCAGTTTGAAAGATGGCGAACTTCTCCGAAAAGTCGCCGATCGGCTCGAAGAACATCTCCAGGTAGGTGAAAAAAGCGACCAGCACGCCCAGCGTGGTATTGCCCTGGTAGACTTGCCAGCCTCCGTAGATCAAGACGATCGCCCGGCTCAATTGCTTGAGGAAGTTCACCGAGGGATAGAAGACCGTCCGCAACCGCATCGCCCGCAAGTTCTCCTTCAAGTAGTTGCGGTTGATCTGGGCGAATTCCTCCCGGTTGCGCGGCTCGCGATTGAAGGCCTTGATCACTTGGAAACCGGCCAGATTCTCTTGCAGGTAGATGTTCATTTCCGCCACGATCTTGCGCACCAGGCGGAAGATCCGGCGCATGCGCAACCCGAGGAACTGCAGCAGGAAGGCGACGGGAGCGGCCACCGCCAAAGCGATCAAGGTCAGTCGCCAATCCATGGTCATCATCACCACCAGGATCCCCACGATCAACGCAAAATCAGCGACCAGGGCCGAAAAACCTGCCGTCAACATCTCACTCAAGTTTTGGATATCGTTGGTCAGACGGGTGATGATCTTACCGACCGGATTCTCGTTGTAGAAGCGGAGCGAAAGCCGCAACAGGTGTTCCATCAAGTCCGTCCGCATTTTCCACATCAGCTTCTGCCCCAGGGTGTTGGTTAGCAGGGCGCGAGCCCAAACCAGAAAAAACGCGGCCACGGCGAAACCGAATGCCACGATCAGCAGGGGGAGAACGCCGGCATAGTTACCGGGCAGGATGTAGGAATCGATGGCGATGCGAAAAAGATAGGGTAAGGCAATGTTGGCCAAGGCCGAGGCCAGGATCACCAGGATGGAAAAGGTTAAAATTGTGGGAAACTGGCGCAAGTACCGCCAGAAAAAGCGGATCAACTCCCGGTCGGAACGCTGGCGGGACAGATCCTCAGGGGCCGGCATGGGAGGTTCCTTCCAGGATCTGGGCCTGATAAAGGTGGGCAAAATAGCCCTCTTGTTTCAACAGATCTGTCGGCGCACCCGTCTCGGTGACTCGTCCGCCCCGCAGTACCAGAATCGTGTCCGTCCAAAGCAGGGTGGAAACCCGATGGCTGATGGAAATTACGCTGATCCCCTGTTCACGGATGGTTCGCTTCAGGTTGCCAATCAACGTTTCCTCGGTGTGGGTGTCCACGGCGGAAAGAGCATCGTCCAATAGCAAGACGGGACGGCGGGAGATCAATGCCCGGGCAATCGCCACGCGCTGACGCTGGCCGCCGGACAAGGTGACCCCACGCTCACCCACCAAGGTGTCCAAACCATCGCCAAACTGCCCGATTTCCTCCTCCAGGCAGGCCACTCTAACCGCTTCTTCCACTTCCTGGCGGCTGGCTTCCGGACGCGAATAGCGAATATTTTCCAGCAGGGTGGCGGAAAAGAGGTAGCTGTCCTGGGGCACGTAGGCGAAGAAGCGGCGCAACTCTTCCATCGGGACATAACGGATGTCCGTTCCATTGAGGAAGATTCGCCCCTCTTCCGGCTCGATGAAGCGCAACAACAGGCGGAACAGCATCGTCTTGCCGGCTCCGATCGGTCCCACCACTCCCAAAGAGCTGCCACCCTCCAGGCGGAAGCAAACCCGCTCCAGGATTTTGCGGTCCTCCAGCACGAGAGCCAGATTTATAGCTTCCACGCTTTCAAAGCGAGAAGGTGCGGATTGCATCGGCAGCAGGGATCGTTGCTCCTTTTGGGCATGAAAGATCTCCTCCACGCGCCGCATCGACGCCCGCGACCGTTGGAAAATGGTGGTGGTGAAACCAAGAGCCATCATCGGCCAGGAAAGCATGCCGATGTAATTGGTGAATGCCACCAGGAGTCCCAGGCTCAACTCGCCCCGCTGCATCTGGAGTACACCGAACCAAATGGCAAGAATGGTGGAGACTGTGATCAGGAATCCCATCGAGGGATCGAAGATCCCTTCCAGCCGGACCAGCTTCATGTTGGCTTTGTAATACTCCTGGTTGGTCTGTCCGAAAAGTTGCATCACCCGGGTTTCGCGGGCGAAGGCCCGCAAGACGCGGATGCCGGAAATGAACTCCTGTGCTTTTTCCGTCAGCTTGCCGAAAATGTCCTGTACCCGCTCAAAGAAGAGGAACACGTAGCGGGTGAAAAAGAGCGTGATCACGGCGATCAACGCAATCGGCCCCACCGAGGCCAGGAATAGCTGCCCATTGAGCGTGACCATCAGGGTCACGGTGGAAATGCCCAGTACGATGATGTCGGTCAAGCCGATCATGCCGAAAATGAGGAATTGGCGAATGGCTTGCATGTCGTTAGTGGCCCGGGCCATGATGTCGCCGATGTCCTCTTTCTGCAGATAGCCCAGCGGAAGGCCCATCACTTCAGTGAAGAATTGGTCGCGCATTTGATTGTCGAAAAACAGGGCCAACTTGCCCATCTCGTAGCGATAAAAATAGCGCAACAGGACGATACCCACCGCCAGGCCGAGAAAGACCAGTCCATAGCGGTATAGCTCGGGGGCACCGCGGGTGACGGCATCGATGAAATAACCGAACACCAAGGGCAGCACAAGCTGCAACCCATCCACTGCGATCAACGCGAGCAGCGTCCAGAGATAGGCTTTCCAGTTTTTGCGGATGTAGATCCAGAAACGTACCATAGACCGAACCACCAACATAATCCAATCCGGTTCTCCTGACAAGAACCGGATTGTTGGTTCCCTCAGAAGGACGTCAGTCCTTCGCGGGAGTCCGCGGGAAATCCTAGGCTAACGGACCCTCCACCGGAAAGGAAAGCCCTCCCCGGAAAATACCCAACGCGGGGAGGGGAATACTCCCGGGATGCGTTTAGGTCAGTTCAATCTGGGTGTGTTTTCCGGCGATCGTCTCGGCTAGTTCCGCCAACTTCTGGTAGTCCTCCAGGCGCGGCAAGCCTTTCACATAGACCGGCGATAGAATCTCCGGCTTGATTACGGTCAGCATCGCGGCCAAATTTTCCACAGCCTTGGAGGCCCAACCGAAAGAGCCGATCACCGAGACGAATTTCACCTTGGGCCGCAACGCGTTCAACAGGAACGCCGCATTGGCGGCCAGCGGATGAGGACCGCTCAATACGGTGCAGGTTCCCACCACCACCGTGGCGGCATCTACCAGGGACATCGCCAAGGCGCCCAGGTCGGCCACGGTCAAATCAAACGGTTCCACCTGCACACCCCGCCGGATCAGTTCTTGGACCAAGAAATCCACCATTCCCTCGGTGGAACCGTGCATGGAAACCCAGGGCAGAACTACCAAATTCTTGGGAGGAGACCCGGCCCACTGGCGGTAGGCATCCTGAATGAACGATGGTTGATCCCAGATCGGGCCGTGGCTGGGCGCGATGTAGCGCAGGGGCAGCGGCTGGATCTTTTCCAGGTTTTTCAGCACCTGCAGGCGGAATGGCATCATGATCTCCGCGTAGTACCGCTTGGCCGGATAATGTACGCGACGGATATCCGCAAACAATTCCGATGTGGCAAAGTGGGAACCGAACAGATCGCAAGGGAACAGAATCTGGTCTTCCAGCAGATAGGTTCCCATCGTTTCCGGCCAATGCACCCAGGGGATCTGCAGAAAACGCAGGGTTTTATCTCCCAGGGAGATCTCTTCGCCATCCTGTACCGGTCGGATTCGGTCGGCGCGGATGTCGAGATGTTCGGCCAGGATTTCCCGCCCCTTGGGACTGGTAATCACCTGGACGGCGGGAAACTTTTCCAGCACGCGTGGGATCGAACCGGAATGGTCCTGTTCCCCATGGTGGGCAATCAGGTAGTCCAATCGCTCCAATCCTTCCAAGTGAGCCTGCAGGACCCCCCACTTGGCCGGATCCACCGTATCGATCAGAGCAGTTTTTTCACTACCCTGGATCAGGTACGAATTGTAGCTGGTCCCATCCGGCAATGGGATCAGCGCATCGAACAGGCGGCGGTCCCAATCCACCGCTCCGACCGAGTACACGTTGGGTACGATCATTCGTCCGTTCACTTGCTGCCTCCTCTGAATGGATTTGGAATTCTTCAGCCCAGTTCATAGTAAGTCGCCCGCCCCAGTCCTTTGCGGACAATTAATCCGGCGGCCAATAGTGGTTCCAGGATCCGGTTAGCGGTTTCTCGGGTGACGCCGAACATTCCCTGCACATCGGCAATCCGGATTCTTTGCTGGGATTGCAAGCTGCGGAGGATCTGGATTTGTCGTGGTTCCAAATAGACCTGCCCCTTGGATTCCCGCCACCGGCTGTCCAAGGAAAGTTCGCGGATTGCTTCTTTTACCCGCTTGAGGGAGACCGCCACCCCTTCGGCAAAGTATTCCAGCCAACCGCTGAGATCTCCGGTCCGGTCCGCCGTGGCCAGGGCGTGATAGTA
>JBGOWQ010000246.1:0-2788 GCA_041478715.1 Thermodesulfobiota bacterium
CGGTATGGCCGCGTGTCCGCCGATTCGTTCATACGCGGTGCGGCGAAAGAACATGAACTGACCCACGGAGAAGGAAAACAGGGGGCTGGCATGGTTCCAGACCCAGCGGAGGGGCAGGAAACAGAGCACCGCGAAGTGCATGAAGGGCACCACCATCCGCTCGGAGAGTGACTGGACTTCCTCCTGAGGAATCGCGCTGAGCAGATCCCCACCCTCCGAATTCAACGCCGCTACGCTTTTGGTAAGGGTTTGCGGGTGGTGCCAGGTGTCGGCATCGGTAAAAAAGAGAAAATCTCCTCCAGCAGCATGATACAGTTGGTGACAAGCGAAGTTCTTTCCCACCCAGCCCGCAGGCAAGGGTTTTCCCGGGAGCACTCTCAAACGAGAGTATCGAGCCTGCAGTTCCATCAGGATTTCGGTTGTTCGGTCAGTGGAATTGTCGTTCAATACAATTACTTCGAATTCGAGATATTCCTGGGCGACTAAGCTCTCGATGCAACGGGCGATGTTCCGCTCTTCGTTGCGGGCCGGCACGAGGATTGAAACAAAAGGTTCCCGCCCTGGAGCGGCATGCGGATAGGAAGAGAGCCTGCGAAAACAGCGCAGGTTTCCGACAAAATTCCAAAGGACAATCAGCAGAATGAGGGCGATCATCCCCTGGTACCAGAGCACAAATGTCATAAAGCCTACCTCCGGAGAATACGAGTTCCCTCGGGCCGAACAAACCTACCGTGCTGTCCGCTCATAAAGGAAAAAATGATGCACCATCATAGCAGAGGAAGATAAGTCTGACTATTACAGGCGGAACTTACTAGCGCAAACGCAAGCGGATATCGATCTGCAGGGGCGGTAATCCTTCAACCCGACGAATGAGAGCGGCCCAGAAAAAATAGCTTTCTCCCAGTAGCAAGACGCCGGCAAGGAGGAGGAAGGCGAAGCCACCACCGGAAAACAGGGAGCCAAAAACGGAATAGGAGCCAAGATAGACGGTCAACGCCAAGGTCAGCAACGATCCGGCCAATGCCAGCCACGGCAGCTTCTGTTTGGCCTGGAGGGCGAGGCCAATCGCCAGCCATCCGTCCAACACGATGACCAGGAGGCCCTCCAGAATTGCCAGATGAGCGATATGCTGAATACGTTCCGTAGCCCAAAACAAAAATGAAAAGCCGATCAGGATCAGCAATACCAGGAAGGGGAGTAATTGGGCAAGTAGAATCCATCAATCGAAGACCTTTTACCCGGTTCTCGCCGCCAGGACTTGGGCGGCGGGGGCGGACCCACGCAGCGTCAATCCTACCGGAAAGAGGGTCAGCAAACTGATCAGGGTAATGATATATCCAACGTATTCCGACATTTGTCCTCCGGGCAGCGGTTTCATTCGCTAGAGCCTATCGATTGAAGCAGGGAAACAGAATCTACAGGAAGCCGACCGCAGGCACGATCATGCCCATCTCTTTTGGGCTCAGGACTCCCCTCCGGGCGCTCTCTTTTGAATGGATCCGATTACCCCGGCAAACCAGACATCGCCATCGCTCGTTGGATTTCCTGAATGGACTTGGATAATTGCTGGCCGATCAAGTCCATCTTGCTCAACTGAGTGATTCGGGCCTGGCTTCGCCTCCATTCACGGGGGGAAAGAATTTGATCAAACAATCCGCAGATATTCACTAGGCTGATCAAGACCACATCCCGCGGGTCCGGTAGATCATCTCCCGTGACCAATTCGTGCAGACGACCCTCTACTTCTTTGATTTCCCGGTTGTCGATCATCGGGTAGCGACGGGTTTTGAACACCCAGAGCAAACGCCGATCCTCTTGTTTCAAGATCCGCTTCTCGATCAATTGGTGCAGGGCCAGCTCCCGGATGTCCTCTCCTTGCTCGGACAGACGATCCAGCAGAGTACGAATCGATTGCGTCTGCCCCGGCACTGGCAGCAAGTTGAGGATTTTATCCAGGATTGGGTTCTGGGTAGGCTCCTGGCTGATGACCTGCAAGTTCTGCAGGTCCGTGTCAATCCGATTCTGCAGGGCGAGGTCCATCAATACGGCCGCCACAAGCGTTGCGTTGGTTTGGTAGTTCGGCAGGTCAACAATTGTGCCCGTCTCTTCATCCAGCGCAAGCAAAAGTATCTCTTCCGCGAAAGTCAGCATGATCTACCTCCTTTGCCTTCATTCTAGCGTTTCTGCCCCCCTCGTGGCACGGACTCCCGAAATCCGGGTTTCCTGGGTACTCGCAATCCCCACCGGACCAGCACAGCGTTTCCATTCCCCTTCGATGAAAGGGGATTTGGCGGCGCGGGGACTATAAGGATCGCCTGCTGGATGGAATTCCCTAAATTACAATGACCGAAATCACGGTTCCAAGGGCGGTTCCTGACGGAACGAATTTCTCACGGGCGATCTGTGGAATAATCGAAAGGGAAGGATCATGCCCGTGGGAGGAATGCTGGATGAATCGAATACTAGTGAAGGTATTCTGTGGAACAATGCTGCTGAGCTTGGTTTCCTGCTCTCTCGTTGCTCCTTCCGGCACTACGACACCGGTACCGGACACAGGACCGATCCGCATCGGCGCATTATACAATCTGGTAGGCTCCCAGGCTCCCCTGGACCTTCCTTCCGCGCACGGAGCTCAATTGGCGGTGGAGGAGATCAATCAGACGGGCGGCATCCTTGGGCGAACGGTGGAACTGATTCTCTATGACGGAAGGACTGACCCACAATCTTTGATCGTGGCTACTTCAAGGCTTCTTGAACAACAACCGGTAGCCGTCATCGGCTTTTCCGA
>JBGOWQ010000004.1:0-15999 GCA_041478715.1 Thermodesulfobiota bacterium
AAATTTGCCATTAGTGCGGTTCGGGCTCGATTAGGCCGTAATGACTGTCCTTGCGTTTGTAGACGACGTTCACTTGGTTGGAGGTGATGTTTCGATAGACGAAGAAATCGTGCCCCAGCAATTCCATTTCCTCGACGGCTTCCTCGGCGGACATTGGTTTCAATGCGTATTTTTTCACTCGGACGATGCGGGCTTCTCCTTCCGCAGTAAGGCCGTCCGCGGAAGACATCAAACCTTCCTCCGGGGGGAGCTTGCCCTTGTGCGTCAGTTTCTCTTTGTGACGCTTCACCTGGCGCTCCAATTTGTCCGCCATCCGGTCGATCGCGGAATACATATCGCCTTCGCGCTCCTCGGCACGCAAGGTGGCGCCAGAGATCTGCATGGTTACTTCCGCTTTGAATCGGCCCCGTTCCATGCTTAATGTAATCAGTGCATCCTGGATGTTATTGAAGTATCGATCCGCTCGCTGGACCTTCTTGAGGATATACGATCTCAGGGCTTCGGTTACTTCTACATTTTTTCCTTTGATCACAATTCGCATCTTGTCAGTCCTCTTTTCTTCCTTTCTCTAGGCCAAAGTAACATCGGCTCGCTCAGGCTGTCAAATGCGAGCCTGCTCCTTCCACCACAATCGTGATTTCTCCTTGAAGCCTTGGCTTGGCAGCAAGGGAAGCGGTGAGTTCGCTGATGCGTCCACGAAGGATCTCCTCGTGCAATTTCGTCATCTCGCGACAGACAGCCGCCCTTCGGTCTCCCAGCGTGGTCTGCAGATCATCGAGCGAGCTCAACAATCTATGGGGGGATTCAAAAAAAACGAGTGTGGCTTTCAGGTCCGCCAATGATTGGAACAGGCGTCGCCTGGGACCGCCGCCAGCGGGAGGAAAGGCATGGAACAAGAAAGTATGCAGGGGTAATCCCGATAGGATCAGAGCTGCGATAATAGCCGATGGTCCGGGAATATACTCTACGTCGATCCCCCGCTCGATGACCGCTGGAATCAATTGCTGCCCCGGATCGGACAAACCAGGAGTACCGGCGTCTGACACCAACGCAACTGATTTCCCCTCTGTTAGCCATCCCATTACTCGTGGCATCATCTGCGATTCCCGGTGTCGTTCCATACAAAGCATGCGGGTTGAGATTTGATTCGCTGCCAGCAGTTTCCGCGTATGCCTCGTATCTTCCGCCAGAATCAGGTCTGCCGTTCGCAAGATCTCGATCAACCTGGGTGAGGCATCTCCCAGATTGCCGATCGGTGTCGCACAGACCAATAGCTTGCCCTTCAATGCGAATTCGCATTCCCACGCGATTGCTTCATCGCATACATCCTCTCGTCGGCTACTTTCACCAATGCTTCCAAATCGTTTGCGTCCGTTGGGAAAACGGCTAAACCAAAGGACGCGCGCAACGGGATCTCCAGATTCTGTGGGAGTTCCGATTGGAAGAGATGCTCCAGACGTGCGATGACTTGTTTGGCTTCCGCTTCGTCCGTCGATGGTAAAATCACTACAAATTCATCACCGCCGTAGCGAAAAGCGATATCGGAAATTCGCAGGGCCTTGCGAACCAGTCCAGCGAATTTGACGAGAATTCGATCTCCTGCCTGGTGGCCATACCGGTCGTTATAGCGTTTGAACTGGTCCCAATCAATCAGGATAATACATAGGTTCTCCTCCTGACGATGGGTACGCGCCAATTCCTCCTCCAAACGTCGGAAAAAATAGCGGTAGTTGTAAAGACCGGTTAAATAGTCGGTGATCGCCATTTTGGCCGCGCTTTCATACAGACGGGCATTGGCTAACGCTGAGGCAGCAAAGGTGGAAAAAATACTGATCAACCGGAAGTCTTCTTCCGAGAATGGGCGATTTCCCAGACGGGATAAGGTCATCACACCGATCACTCGATCTTTTACTTTCAGCGGCACAGAAAGCATGGATTCCGGTTCGATCGGCGTGTCGGAAATGTGTTTGCTGCGGGGATCCAGTTGTGCTTGAGCCACATTTTCTCCCACTCCGGTTTTCGCAACCCAGCCGGTGATTCCCTCGCCTACCGTCAGAGTCATCTGACGGATGGTCTCCACATAGCTCCCGGTGGCTGCTAGACAATGCAGAACCTGTGACCCTTCTTCCCGCTCAAAAATGAACCCTTCATCCGCTTTCACCAACTGTTGAGCGCTCTCCAGAATCTGGGATACGATAGCTGCAATATCCAAGGATCCGGTGATAGTTTGAGCAATTTCGAACAAAGATGAGAATTCCTTCGCTCTTTGCTCGTATTGATGAAAGAGATAAGTGTTTTCAAGGGTTAATGCGGCTTGGTTGGCAAACGATTGCGCGACTAACAACTCTTCCGGCAGCATCCGTTGCTCTGCGGCCAAAGAGAAGGCGAGAAACCCCTTATTTTTATCCCGGTACTGCATCGGCAAGAATGTCCAGTGATCCATCTCTCCCGGTTTTTCCACCAGCATGTCACTTAGGCGAAACGGCTTTCGAGCTGTCCGCAAGGTATCCTGTTGTGGCGTCAGCAAGCGCAACATTGCCTCGACGATCTGGGCGGTTACGCCTTGTTTGAAAAGTGCGGAAAGCAATCCTTTCTGCCAAACCAGGATGGCAAGTTTCTCCAAACCCAGAAGCTGTTTCGCAGCATAGGCAATGGAACGGAATGATTCTTGCAGGTTAAAGGAGGAGTTGATCAATCGAGACACATCGATCAGCATCCGCATCTGTTCGAGACGATGCTGGTTTTCCCATTGAAGTTGCTCGTTTTCATACTGGAGTACCCAGAAATCTACCAGCCATTGACTCGCTTGCATCAGGGTATTTTCTAAACTGCCAGAGGTGGCCAGTAGGACCAACCCCAACGGTCTCCGTCTTACTTCTACCGGTAGGACGACCAGCTGGTAGTTTTCACTGGTTTTCTCCGGGTAAATCTGAGTCAACAGATTGCTCTCGACCGCAACTGTCGCGCCTGCGGTAATCTGGTGCATAATCAATTCTTGTACCGACGGGGAAAGCTCAGGCAATGACCAGGAGAGGGGAAATGCAAATGGCTGGAATCGCTCGGTTCGTTCATCCCAGAGAAAAAACAATGCCGCTTCCACTTCAGACGTACGCGTCAACTCTTCCAACAGGCGCGTAATGGAATGCTCCGGCCGCAACATGCTTGAATCTGCTTGCCGCAGTGCGCTGGTGGATTGAAAGAACTCCAGTAAACTTTTCTCAGTCGGTTCCATTGGGACCATCCTTCATCCGGTCATTGTATTACACTATTCGGTTGGTACGGGATTGCGCAGGAAGAAAGCTTCGTAGGGAAACTGCATCAGTTTCTCCCACGGCTGCTGCACGGATGAAACACATCCAATCCATTTTTCAGCGAAAGGGAGGCTTCCAATCCAATGCAACAATAACTCGCTTTCTTCCGCGCGCAAAGGGAGGTAGTTCAGCAATGCACTCTTTTCGTAACGAATTCCCAGCAGGTGGCATGCCAGCCGATCCAGATCCAGCAGAAAAAAATCGATGGATAGAAACTGGGTGAAATGGCGAAGCGTTAACGGACTATCCAGCCGCACGCCAATTTTCGGGAATCGGTCGAAAAGGATACGTTCCCCTGCCAACTCGTTCAAGATCTGCTCCAAATTGTTTAGAAGTGCCGTAAGCTCTTCCGCCCGCCGAAGGCGAGGAATCGCCATCCATATTTTGCTGCGGAATGAACTTTGCAGCCAGCTTCGCAGTTGGCTGCGCACCAGAAGCGGACATGCTTTCCACAAGGGATACCCGTCAAGAGCGGCAACTTCTTTCAGCGATGTCGGATAGACATCCGTCTGCGGTTGATCTTCTTCCCAGTCAAACATGGTCAGGATCAGCGGTTGGCCGACATCACCTTCGATGAAGCGGCTGATCCAAGTCAGTTGCTCCGACTCGCTGGGAAAACTCAACCGATTCCGAAACAGGCTTTCGCTTTCCACCAACAAGGGTCCGTGGAAACCCGGGACCGGCTTTAACTCATAGTGTGAACGGACCGATAAACCTTCTTCCATCAGTTACCCTCCTACAAGGAATGACTACCTCCTCCAAAGCACAACCAGGATTTGCCGATACATGCGCAAACGGTAGCGGAATCCCCGCCAGAAACCCAGTTTTTCTTCCTTGCGTCGCTGTGTGACGCCGGTCAAGGGGACGCGGACTACGTTCAGGCCTTTTTGATGGATGTAACGCGAAAGGACCGTCTCCAAACCGAAACCAACACCGAGAGCGGATGAGATCGCTTCGATCCAAACCGTTCGTGAGATCACCCGTTGCCCATTGAGAAAAGGTGTCAGAGATTGGGCCCAATCCGTCATCCAGCGACCCTGGGTGAAAAATCCGACTGTGGTATCTGCCTTTCTCATCCGAATCGGCTCGATCAGCGCTTCCACATGCCGGGGTTGGAGTCCGATCAGATCGGCATCCACCAGGACGAGGTAGTCGGCATAGACGGCATCTATGCCGGCCTGAAGGGCCCTGTCCTTGCCTTGATTCTGCGGAAGCTCGATCACCTCAGCGCCCTGCTTCCCTGCCTCTTGGGCTGTATGGTCTGTGGACCCGTCGGAAACCACCAGAACCCTGGATACGCTGGGAGCAGCCCGACAAACGCGCACCACCTCTCCTACCGTTGCCTCTTCATTGAAAGCGGGGATCAAGGCCAGGAATGTCATCTCCACAATTCAAGCTCCTGTTTCAAGTATCGCAGTAGCTGGGGGCGTGGAACTCGACGAATGATTTTGCCTTTTTTGAAAAAGATCGCTTCCCGTCGGGTCATGGCAATGCCCAAATCGGCCTGCATAGACTCGCCCGGTCCATTCACCTCGCACCCCATGACAGCCAGCACGATCGGTTTTTTCAGCCGGCCCAGAATCGGCCGAATGGCCGTCAAGACGGAAGTCAATGAAACGTCTGTGCGGCCGCAGGTGGGGCATGAGATAATTTTGACATTCCCTTCGCGCAAGCCGATCGATTCCAGCAGAGCTCGTGCGGTACGAATTTCCTGTAGTGGAGAGTCCGTCAGCGAAATGCGGAGGGTATCACCGATTCCATGCAACAGCAATTGCTCGCACGCCAAAATGGAGGTGACGATGCCTTCTGGGATAGGACCGGCTTCGGTCAACCCGATATGCAGGGGGTAATCGTATTGACGGGAAAACTGCTGATAGGCATTCAGAGTTTCCCCAATGCCGGAAACCTTCAACGAGAAGACCAAGGCCCTATGCGGAATCTCCAACTTCTGCAGGAAACGATTTGCGGCTTCTACCAGACGCTCGGAGATTCGTTCGGAACGCAAATCGTGCGGAAGCGATCCGCTGTTGAAACCGATTCGGAGCGGAATATTGCGCTGGAACGATTCCCGCAATACCTGGCGTAATCCGGAAGGGCTCAGATTCCCCGGGTTGATTCGAACTTTGTCTGCACCCGCCTGCATCGCTTGAATGGCCAATCGATGATCGAAGTGAACATCGGCAATCAGGGGCACCCGCGCCTTTCGTACTAGCTCAGCCAATGTGCTCACCGCTTCCGCATCTGGCACAGCCATTCGCACCAGCTCACATCCTTCTCGCTCCATGGCTCTCAATTGGCGCAAAGAGGAGGACACGTCGCGCGGGTCGCATTTCAGCATACTCTGTACCGAGACTGGGGCATCCCCTCCAATGACCAGGTTGCCCACGCGGACCGGCTGAGTCCTTCTCCTCAAAATAGGCGGCGGATATCGTTCCAAGTGATGTAGAGAAACAACCCCAGTACGAGAATGAACCCGATCGTGTGGATGGTTTCCTCCAACCTACGATTCACCCTTCGTCGAGTGATTCCTTCGATTATGAGAAAAAGCAAACGGGCGCCGTCAAACGCCGGAATCGGCAGAAAATTGAGTACGCCTAGATTCACGGAAAGAAATGCGACGAATGTCAGGAAACTGAGGACGTTCGTTTGGGCAAATTGGGCGGTGACTTGAATGATTCCGACCGGACCTGCCAGATCCGATATCGAAGCTTGCCCCGAAAACAGCATGCCCAGGGAAGTGAACACCAAGACAATCAGATCCCAGAATCGGACAAAGGATTGGGGGAAGGCTTGCCAAAATCCGATCGTCTCAAAGGGCGGCAGTACCCCAATAATCCACCGTTTCTGGTCTGTCACGTAGGTGGGGACTACAGTGACTTGTTGCGGCTGGCCATCCCGCAGCAGGCCCATCACCAGGCTCTTGCCCCCTTGACCCTGTTTTTCGATCATTTGCCGCATTTCGTCATTGTTCTGCACGGGAAGGCCGTTGATCAATACCACTTGATCTCCGACCCTGATGCCGGCTTCCGCTGCCGGGTACTGTGGTTCCAAAGAGCCGATGATGTTGAGATTCAACGGGACTTGGATAAAAAACGTGATGATTAGAACTAACAACCAGGCGAAAACCAGATTGAAGATCACTCCCCCGGCAATAATCAGAAAACGGTGCCACCAGCGCTGCTGATAGTAACCGTTTGCCAAACCCTCCTCTCCTAAATCCATCCCGCCGATCTTGGCGTATCCACCCAGGGGAAATATGTTCAAGCGGTAGTCCGTTTCCTTGCGCTTGAACGAAACCAATGAAGGTCCGAATCCCAAAGCGAACGTCTCCACGGGTACACGAAAGGCTTTGGCAAAAAGGAAATGCCCCAGCTCGTGCACGAAAATCAGGACTCCGAGGATCAGAATCGCCAAGAGAATATAGATCACAACCATTCGCTACTCCTAACCGCTCAGCCCAAGAACCAAGACAGCATAATAGTAAACCAACGGAGCGGTGAACAAAACGCTGTCCAGTCGATCCAGGAAACCTCCGTGGCCTGGGATCAGATGAGAGGAGTCTTTCACCCCGGCTTCCCGTTTGAATATCGATTCAAAGAGATCGCCGGCCAGCGCGGTCAAACTGATCAGAATTCCCAAGGGGATGATAATGGCCAATGGTCGGTGCAGCACAACCGCGATCAGCACAACACCCAAGACGCCCCCTAGAAGACTGGCCATTGTTCCTTCCAGAGTTTTCCCAGGACTGATTCGGGGAAAAAGATGATGCCGACCGAAAAGCTTTCCCACAAAGAAGGCAAAGCTATCCGCCCCAAACGTTCCGGCCAAGCACAGCAGTAAGAGATACCAGCCATCAGGTAAGGCTCGAAGAAGGGCAATATAGCGAAGCAGGAATCCGAGATAAAAGGATGCAGTCAAAATCAACGTGATTCGATAGGCTCGTTTTTGTCCATCGATCAGCAGGATGTACAAACCGGCCAAAAGAAGTAAAAGCAGGAGGCTGATCGAAAGGTTCAGGCCAGGATCGGCAGTCACCATCAATAGTACAAATCCGACTACGGCAATAATCTGATCGACCCGGTTCCGGCTGAACATCCTCATCCATTCCCAACAAGCCACGCCACCGAACAGGACGAGAAAAACCCAGGTGTACCACCCTCCCAGGTAGCCCACCAGCAACAGCGGGGGGAGTAGAACGAAAGCGGAGAGGAACCGCCAGAGAAGGTCTATGGAAGGACCCCCCCGAACCGTCGTTGCCGATTCGCATAATCCCGATAAACAATCGCCATCTCCTCCATTGGAAATCCCGCTAGCGGGAATGAGCTGAAGTAGATTTCACTGTAGGCTATGGACCAGGTTAGCGTTTCGCCCAGCTCTCTCCGGTTGGCGCAAAGGATCACCAGGTCGGGCTCAATCCACCCATCGCGACAAAGCAGCTTCAAGATCTGATCTTCCAAGACTCGAGCAGTCCGATGCTCCCGCAGTATTTGCCAAAGGATTTCTTTCTCACTGTAACCGATCGCGAGCAATATCCGCCGGGATCCTTCCGTCGGCTGCGGCGGACGGTTCGGTAAGGTCAAAACCTGTGCCCCCATCGAAGCGGCTTTTCCTTCAATGTTTGGCCGAGGCGTTCCCTTCTCCAGAAAAAAACTGACCAGCCGGGTTTCGTGCTGGAAGCAGAATAGAGCGCAATCCAGAATCGATTGTTCCAACGGGAGCATCCCGCAAGAAGAATCATGGCTCGGAAAGGACCTTGTTTCCGCCAGAAAGGCGATATGCTGCGGAGTGCTATTTGTCTTCACAGCCCTGAATCGCCAAGAATGCATCCATCGAACGCGGTTGACGCCCAGGGGAAAGGTAGTTCTCATAGGTAAGATAGGCAACCCATCCAGAGGATGTTTGCTTTAGAAGCAAGAGGCGCTGCTCTCCGACGGGTTCAGCTGGGTAGGGAGGGGCCAACAGAACTTCCTCCGCTATCATCACTCCTTCTGCATCGAGTCTTTTTCTGGCTTCCGACCACAGGAGACCGCAATAGGCCTCCAGCTCACGGGGACTATCCCCGGTCATCTAAACCTCCATGATTTGCTGTTCTTTTTTGCTGAGGGTTTCGTCAATTTGCGTCGTGTACTTTTCCAGCAGTTTCTGCACTTTTTCCAAGGCCCAATCGCGCTCGTCCTCAGTGGTTTTTCCATTCTCCTTCAGTTCTTTGATTTCCTCGTTGGCTAAACGCCGATGGTTGCGCAGTTCCACCCGGAATTCCTCCGCATACTTTTTTGCCAGCTTGACAAGTTCCCTGCGACGTTCTTCGGTTAGCGGCGGGAAGGCGACTCGAATCACACGCCCATCGGATTGAGGTGTGACTCCAAGGTTCGCTTTGAGAATGGCTTTTTCAATATCCTTCAGCAGCGATGGATCCCAAGGGGTAATCGTCAGCAAGCGGGCTTCGGGAGAGGAAATGGTCGCTACTTGATTGAGGGGCATCAACGAATCGTAATAGTTCACGGTCACCTTATCCAAGAAACTTGGATTGGCCTTCCCAGCGCGCAGCGATTGATATTCCCGCTGCAGAGCAGCAAGCGATTTCTTCATTTTCTCTTCGGCTTCTCTCAGGACTTGCTCCAGCAAGGTCAACCCTCCCTTATGATCGTGCCGATCTCCTCGCCGGTTACCGCCTTCAAGATATTGGACGGCTCGTTCAAGTTGAAGACGAGGATTGGCATTTTGTTTTCTCGGCAAAGTGTGACTGCCGTCGCATCCATTGCCTTTAGATCCTTCGCCAGATATTCGGAATAGGTCATCTGGCGATAAAGAAGGGCGTCTTTTTCCCGGAGGGGATCCGCACTATAGACGCCTTCGACTTTCGTTCCGCGCAGGATAATATCGGCGCCGATCTCTACGGCGCGCAAGGCAGCTGCCGTATCGGCAGTGAAAAATGGGCTGCCAATTCCGGCAGCGAAAATCACCGCTCGCGCTTTCTCCAAGTGACGAATGGCCCGTCTGCGGATATAGGGCTCGGCGATTTTGTCCATATCAATGGCTGTCTGCACACGAGTGGGTACGCCCAGATTCTCTAGCGTGGCCTGCAGGGCCAGGGCGTTCATCACTGTTGCCAGCATCCCCATGTAGTCTGCAGTGGCTCGATCGATACCAAACCGATCCGCCATCTCACCGCCCCGCCAAATATTGCCGCCACCGACTGCGATCGCGACTTGACACCCTCGCTGCATGATTTCCTTAACCTGAAGGCAAACCACCTCCAGGATACGTGGATCAATGCCGAATCCCTGATCTCCCTGAAGGGCTTCTCCGGAGAGCTTCAGCAGGATACGGTGAAACCGTAGACTAGAGTTCTTCTCCCAGCCTGAACCGGGCAAATCTGCGGATGCGCACATTTTCCCCCACCTTTGTAATCATTTCCGTCACAAGATTTTCGATCGTTTTGGACGGGTCGCGAACATAAAGAGATTCCGTCAGGCAGTTGGTCTTGTAGAAATTCTCCAACTTGGACTCCACGATCTTATCTGCGACGTTTGCTGGTTTCCCTTCGACTGAAACTTGCTCGCAATAAATCGCTTTTTCCTTTGTTACGACTTCTGTGGGTACTTCCTCGCGACAGATATACAAGGGAGACTCGGCTGCAATTTGAATACAGATTTCCCGTGCCAGAGCCTTGAATTCATCCGTACGGGCTACAAAGTCGGTTTCGCAGTTCAACTCCAGCAATACACCAAGCCGTCCGTCATGGTGAATATACGCTTCAATCAAGCCGGCGTTCGCTTTACGTCCAATTTTCTTGGCTGCAGCCGCCAAACCTTTGCTCCGGAGACTGTCAATCGCTTTTTCGACATCGCCTTCCGTTTCCTGCAGAGCATGACGGCAATCCATGATTCCTGCTCCGGTTCGTTGGCGCAGGTTCTTTACCATTTCTGAAGTAATTTCCACTTTGGCTCCTCTCTAACGATCGAACTTTTCTTCTTCGAGGTCGATCGTATCCAGGTATTTCTCTTCTTCCTCGAGTAAATCCAAGACCGAGGGCAGCTTTTCCTCTTCGATCTCTTCGGTCTCTTCCGCCGGCGCAAACTCAACGCCTTCGCGGGCTTCAATGATGGCATCGGCCATTTTGCCGGCGATCAACTTGATGGCTCGGATCGCATCGTCATTGCCTGGAATGGGATAGTCGATCTGATCGGGATCACAATTCGTATCCACAACCGCTACAACGGGGATTCCAAGCTTATTCGCTTCCAGGACCGCATTCTGGTCCTTGCGAGTATCGGTGACAAAAACAACTCCCGGCAGTTCATTCATGCCGCGGATCCCACCAAAAAAGCGTACGAGGCGGATTTTCTCTCGCATGAGCGAAGCGACTTCCTTGCGCGGCAGCTTCGTCATGACGCCATCGGTTTCCATTTTCTCCAATTCGGCTAGGCGTTCCATTCTCCGCCGTATCGTCTTGAAGTTGGTAAGAGTGCCGCCCAGCCATCGCTCGTTGACGTAAAACATGCCGCAACGATCTGCTTCAGTCTTGACGGCCTCCTGTGCTTGCTTCTTGGTGCCTACGAATAGAAAGGACTGTCCATCGCTCACCACCGATTTCACGAATGCATAAGCCTGGTCCAGTTTCTGCACGGTCAACTGAAGGTCGATAATGTAAATCCCGTTGCGTTCCGTAAAGATGAATTTGCGCATTTTGGGATTCCAGCGACGAGTTTGATGACCGAAATGTACACCTGCTTCCAGCAGGCTTTTCATACTCACGACTGCCATTGAATTCCTCCAATTTGGTTTTTTCCACCACCGCCCTCTTTTCGGAAACGAAACCGCAAGGCCACCGCGTTCCGATCAGGCAGTGTGCGTATTGGCAGAAAGTATAACAGGGAACCATCGAAGGGGCAATCGAAACCCTGAACTTGCTGGCCGGACCAACGGATCAGGATAGCAGGAGATTCTGCAGAAAGACGAGGACGGGACCCAGGATTCTCCAAAGGAGGCCGGTCCACAGGAGAGCGAACAACACAAATGTACCGATCAGACTGAACTGAGGGTTGAACAACACGGCTTCCCACCGCGGGGGCAGCAGCGCTCCTACCACTTTGGAACCGTCAAGCGGCGGTACCGGTACCAGGTTGAAAATCGCCAAAAGCAAGTTGATGCCAACCGTGTAGCCCACCACGTTCGCGAAAACGAAAAAAGCGGTCCCTGGCTGGATATCAAACAAAAGAACCAATCGCCAGATCAGGCTGATTAAGATCGCCAATGTTAGATTGGAAAGGATCCCGGCAAGGCTCACCAGTATGGTATCCCGTCGCGGTTTACGCAGCCGATAGAAGTTGACCGGAACGGGTTTGGCCCAGCCAATCACGAAGGAACTCTGTAACAGGATCAACGAAACGGGGAGGATGATCGTTCCAAACAGGTCAATGTGAGGAAGAGGGTTGAATGTGATCCTCCCGGCCATCCGGGCTGTTGGGTCCCCGAGTCGCTCTGCGGCCCAGCCATGGGCCACCTCGTGCAGGATAATGCTAAACAGCAGCACGAGAATGGATGCCAGAAACAGGAGTGGGTTCTCGATGAGCCTAGCCAAGGCTGCTAATCCGATCGAGGACCTGCAATCGTTTTTCCGCGGGTCTCTCACCGATGACGAACGATTCTTCCAGCAGACGCTGAGCTTCTCCGATGCGTTCACGATTTCGGACATACAATGTGGCGATCGGTTCCTCCATTTCCACCCGGTCTCCCACTTTTTTCGCCAGCAGAACTCCCACGGAGAGGTCAATCGTATCTTCGATCCGTTCCCTTCCTGCTCCAAGGCTCATGGCAGCCAAACCCACTTTCAGCGCGTCAATCGATTGCACGAAGCCACAGTTTCGCGCGGGAATCACCCATCGTAAAGGTGCTTGCGGCAAGCGCCAGAGTTCCGTTAGCACGCGCGCGTCACCGCCTTGGGCTTCGATCATCCGTTGGAATTTTTCCGCCGCCAAACCTCGTCTCAGTGCCACGGCAGCTTGTGAACTGCCATCGCTTGTGCAATTCGCCAGACCGCTTAGGTATAACAATTCCCCGGCCAAACTGCATACGGTTTCTACGAAATCCGCCGGTCCTTCTCCATAGAGGGTCTGAATCGCTTCGCGAACCTCCAATGCGTTTCCTACGGCATACCCTAATGGCTCATCCATGGGAGAAAGCACGCAGGTCACTCTTCGCTCCAACCTCTTGCCGATTTCGACCATTAATCGTGCCAGTTTCGTGCCGGAATCCAGATCTTTCATGAAGGCGCCCCGACCCACTTTGACATCGATCAGGATATTCTGCGCGCCGCAGGCGATTTTCTTGCTCATCACGGAGCTGGCAATTAAAGGCAGGCTCTCCACCGTTGCCGTGACATCGCGCAATGCGTACATCTTGCCGTCAGCGGGCACCAGGTCAGGAGTTTGGGCCACAATTGCACAACCCACCTTTCGCACTTGAGCCACCAGCTCCTCTTTGCTCAAAGCCGTGCGAAATCCGGGTATCGCTTCCAGCTTGTCAATCGTACCGCCGGTATGCTCCAAACCGCGGCCCGACATTTTCGCGACATATAATCCGCAAGCCGCGACCAGGGGTACCAGAACCAGTGAAACCTTGTCTCCCACGCCACCGGTGGAGTGTTTGTCTCCGGTAGGACCCGGCAAACCCTCAAGGTTTAGGACCTGTCCCGACTGAATCATGCTTTGGGTCAGCGCAAATGCCTCTTCATCGTTTAATCCTTGAAAATACACGGCCAGGAGAAAGGGAGCCATTTGATAGTCTGGGATCTCACCCCGGGTGTATCCTTGCACCAGGAAATCAATTTCTGCTGAAGAGAGCGCTCCTCCATCTCGTTTCTTAGCGATCAGGTCAACGGTTCTCATCGGAATTCGTTGCCTCCCAATGTCTGTTCTACCAGGTGCGGGAGTTCTCCAGGTAACTGCGCAATATGAACGCCGGCTTCTGCCAACGCTTTGGTTTTGGTTTCTGCGCTCCCCGATGTTCCGGAAATGAGAGCCCCGGCATGTCCCATCCGTTTTCCCGTGGGGGCAGTTCGCCCGGCGATGTAAGCGAATACGGGCTTGGTGATATTACCGGGGATAAAGCGAGCAGCCTCTTCTTCTGCCGAACCACCAATCTCACCGATCAGCACAACCGCTTTCGTTTCCGGATCCTGTTCAAACAGTCCAAGCACCTCAATGAAAGAAAGGCCCACCACCGGATCTCCACCCAATCCCACGGCGGTTGATTGCCCAAATCCGTGCCGGGAAAGCTGCGAAACAATTTCGTAGGTTAGGGTCCCCGAACGCGAAACAAGGCCAATGGGTCCGGGCCGGAAGATATGGGCAGGCATAATCCCCATTTTACAGTGTCCGGGAGCAAAAATACCTGCGGTATTGGGTCCAACGACCCGGATTTTTCGGTTTGCGGCCAGAGATAAGATTTTCACGGTATCGTGGATGGGTATATGTTCTGTGATGATTACAATCGGGTTCAATTCGTGATCAATGGCCTCATAGGCAGCGTCTTTGGCCATCGCCGCAGGCACAAAGCAAACCCAGGCATTGGCACCGGTAGATTCCACCGCTTCTCGAACCGTATCGAAAACCGGGATCGAATCGACAAACTGGCCACCCTTCCCGGGTGTTACACCCGCCACTACCTTCGTGCCGTTTGCTGCCATTGCCCGCGCATGGAACTGTCCTTGGTGTCCGGTGATGCCCTGCACGATCACGCGAGTGTCGGAGTGAATCAGGATCGCCATCTCAACGCACCTCCTCCCGGGCCAGTCGTGCGGCATGACTCGCTGCTTCCTCCATCGTATGAAATGCATGGTAGCCGTGCTCGTGCAGTAACCGAATCCCTAACTCTTCATTGGTGCCCGTCATGCGGACGGAGATCGGTACCTGCGGTCCATAATCGACGATCCCTTTGGCTACTTCATCACAGCGAGTGATACCGGCGAAAATATTGATCAAAACGGATCGCACACCCGGTTTCTCCAGTACGATGGCCAGCCCCTGTCGCATCAGTTCCGCAGAGGCTCCCCCTCCAATATCGAGGAAATTCGCCGGTTTGGCGCCCATGCTGTTTAAGACATCCAATGATGCCATCACCAGGCCTGCCCCGCAACCGATCACTGCTACGCAGCCTTCCAACTCTACATACGCCAAGCCCAAAGATTTCGCTTTTTGCTCAAGCGGCGTTGCTTCTTCGTCATTGCTTGCGCGGTTTTGTCGGAATCTGGCGCTGTCGTCAAGGATGATTTTTGCATCCAGAGCAAGGAGACCTGCCGGTGTCAAAGCAAGGGGGTTGATTTCCACTAACTCGGCATCTTCTTGCACCAGGATCCGATCCAATGCGACAGCAATTTGAGCGAACTCCATGATTCTTGCTCCTGACAATCCCAGCGCTTTGGCGGCCAAGCGCCCTTCATAGGGCATAAGTCCCCTCCAGGGATCGATGTCGCGTCTATAGATTTTTTCCGGCGCGGTGCGCGCGACCTCCTCAATCTCCATTCCCCCCTCGGCGGAGGCAACCAGCGCAAATGCCTTATGACTTCGGTCCAGTACGAGGGAAATGTAGTATTCCTGCTCGATTGGAACCGATGGAGCCACCAGGATCTTGCGAACCGGTGATCCTTTGATCGTTTGGCGGAACATGGTGTCCGCCAGTTCCTTCGCTTCTGCTCGATTCCAGGTCCGCTTGATTCCTCCCGCTTTGCCTCGCCCTCCTACCAAAACCTGGGCCTTCAACACCCAAGGAAACGGCAGCATAATCGCATCCATGGATTCAACGTTCTCGATCAGCTGTTCTGCCGGGACCGGAATGCCATAAGTGGAAAAAAGTTCCTTCGCTTGATACTCGTGCAACTTCACAATCCCCTCCACAACCGTGATTTCCAGTACTGTAGCACCAGCCAACTCCAGCTAGGAAGACAACGCTGCGGTGATCTGCCGAATGAGATGCGCGTCGTACAGAATGAAAGGATAATCGCGCTGAGCTAGAACCTGATGCTTTCCTTCCAGGCCCTGCAACAAGAACTTCTGCTCGGTCATCAACCCGGCGATATTTACGCGTATTGCTTCATTGCATTGCTGCAGTCGGCGGTATTGCTCTTTGTCCAATTTCCCCTGATTCAGCAGCTCTCGCTTTTCCCGGATCACAGGGTACAATAACGTTTCCTTTTCGGAAACCAAGAAACCTTCGGGGTGCTGATCCATCTCTCTCATTCTCTTGCGCGCTTCTTGAAACGTTTTCTCCGTATATCCTGGAAAGAAAAGCGTGAGGGTGGCCCAGGCGTACCCGGGCGGAACCAGATCAAAGAACCGTTGGATCACCTGATCGGTTGCCTCTTCGTAATCGGAACCTCCTGCTCCATGGAGAAAAAAATCTGCCATGCAGAGGCGCACAAATAGGGTCAATGTAATCGCTCGTGGTCGCACTAGACCGCTCTCCAGTGCCTCCTTCCAGGATCCGAGCGATTGCTGATTTGCCCAGGCTTCCTCGCCCCGCAAGACCAACGGAAAGCGAGCTCCTCCTTGGATCCACCAAAAGGGGACTTCAACTTCCCCATCTTTGATGGATAAATCGGGAAAGGGCACGGCATCGGAACGTGCTCTCTTCCTCTGGCGCCATTCCTTCGCCACTTGATTGTGGATCCGGGCAAATTCCATTGCAT
>JBGOWQ010000232.1:0-2948 GCA_041478715.1 Thermodesulfobiota bacterium
CCCTCGGTGTTGAGCTGGATCACCGGAATTCCGAACCGCTCCAGGCGCCGGGCGTCTTCGTCTGTAAATAGGTCACCTTCGATCGCCGCGCAGCGAACCTCCGGCGGTACAAGGGACAATGTCTGTTCCAGCAACTTGGTCTTTCCCGCCCCCGGGCCGGAAAGCAGATTCACCATCAGTGTACGGGCCGATCGGAGCTTGGTTTGTACCACCCTAGCGTGTTTTTCGTTTTCCGCGTTCACGGCTTTCATCACCAGGATCTCAACCACCGGTTCGATCTCCTTCGATCGAGGCCACGTAGAATTCTTCGCCGCTGGTGGCCTGCACTGGCAAAAAACCGCACTGGGAACACTGCAGATAGAAATGCCAGATCGGAACGGTCGCGTGGCACTGCGGGCAGGTTCCCAACGCCGCCTTCTCCTCCACGATGAGGGAGGACGCGGCCAGCGAAGGTTCTTCCTTCTGCAGGATTTCAAAGGCGAAGCGGAGGGCATCGACGTTGACGCCGGATCGTTGTCCTACGACCAAAGAGATCCCGGTCACCTTCTCCAGTCGATTCTCTTGCGCGGCGCGCTTCACGATAAGGATCACATTTTCCATCAAGGCGAATTCGTGCATGTCGATCCGTTGATTTTCTACTAAAATGAAGGGGTTTATCAAGAATGGAGCCGTGAAAGGAGACCGATGTGAACGATCCCAGACTGGGAAAGCTGGCCAAGCTTTTGGTGGAGTACTGCCTTGCCATCCAACCGCAGGATCTCTTTGTGATCCGTACAAGTCCGATCGCCACTCCCCTGGTGCAGGAGCTGGTTCGCCATGCCCTTCGGGCCGGTGCCTATCCGTATTGTCGGGTGGAACTGGAGGGACTGCAGGAGATTTATTTCCAGGAGGCGACTGAGGAATTGCTCCACTTTTTGTCACCGCTGGACCTGTTTGAGATTGAAAACGTCAATGCTTGGCTCAGTTTGTTGGCTCCGTTTAATACCAAAGCCTTGGCCGGAGCCGATCCGGCCCGGCAAACCACCTGGCAGAAAACCCGCTATCCGATCACCAAGCGTTACATGGAGCGGGATGGCGACGGGTCTCTTCGCTGGTCCGTGGCTCTCTACCCCAACCAGGCCAATGCCCAGGATGCCGGGATGTCGTTGGCGGACTATACCGAGTTCGTCTTCTCCGCGGTACATCTAGACGAGGAAGATCCCAGCCTGTACTGGGTGAATTTCTCCAAAGGACAGGACCGGTTGAGCGAAGCCCTGGCGAAAGGAAGCGAGATCCGGATCCTGGGACCGGGAACGGACCTTACAGTCCAGGTTGGAGGGCGGAAATGGATCAATGCGGACGGGCATAAGAACATGCCCGACGGGGAAATCTTCACCGCGCCCCTGGAAACCAGCGCCAACGGCCATATCCTCTTTTCCTTCCCCGCCATCTACCAGTCCCGCGAGTTCGAAAGCGTGCGCTTGCTCTTCCGGGACGGGGAAGTGGTCAAGGCGGAAGCCGGGACCGGGGAGGATTTTCTGCAAAAAATCCTGCAGATCGACGACGGGGCTCGAAGGATCGGAGAGTTCGCCTTTGGCACCAATTTCGGGATCCAGCAATTCACCAAAGATATCCTGTTCGACGAAAAAATCGGAGGCACGCTGCACCTGGCTTTGGGAAATGCCTACCTGTCCACCGGAGGCACCAACGTTTCCGCCATCCACTGGGACATGATCTGCGACCTGCGCCAAGATGCCGAGGTGCGTTTGGACGGGGAAGTGATCCAGCGGAACGCCCAGTGGAGGATCTAGCATGAATTCATGAGCCAAATCCGGCCCTCAATCCTGATTTGGGGATTATCGCGGCAGGGCATTGGTAATGGCAGGAGGGAGACGGAGATCAGCACAACAAAAGCTGTTTTCGTCGGCAGGTTTCCCCCCGAGACGGGGATTGCCCTAGAATAAGGGAAATAACCCAAAGGAACCGACATCGATGACGACGCATGGCAGGGGCCGGGGAGCCCAGCAGAATGAGGGGATGGGCTTGGTCCTGAAAAGGGTGGCACGGGTGATAGGCCATTTTGTCTCGGACGGCCTGCTCGATCTAAAGTACTGCGGTGTTTTTCTTGGTGGCTCGGTACGCCCTTCACCCAAGGCCCCCGGCGCCTTCGCCACCGAGAGCACCTATTACTCTGTGCTGGCGCACATCTTTCGCACCGTCCCCCTGGGAAAGGACGACATTCTCGTTGATGTCGGCTGCGGCAAGGGGCGCGTTCTCCTGTGGGCAGTGAAGCACGGCTACCAGAACAAGATGATCGGGATCGAAGTGAACGAGCGCATCGCCGCAGGGACGCGTAGGCGCATGTCCTCCCACCCCAATGTGGAGATCCGGACCCTGGATATCCGCCAGTACCTTCCCGAGGAGGGCAGCTATTTCTACCTCTACAACCCCTTCGCGCGAGAAGTGGTGGCCGCCTTCAAGAAGCGTCTGATGCAGGTGCGAGGGGAGCGGACGACCACCATTGTGTACTACAACCCGCAGTACATCGACCTCTTCCTGGAAGACCCCGACTGGGAGGTTACCGTCCAACGCCTGCCCCTGCCTCTCTTGGAGGACATGCGCCTGGCGGTGATCCGCTAAGGATTTGTGACCATAATCAGAAGCGGAGTCTTGGCGACTGGTCTATAAATACCTCATAGCCCAAGTCGAGCAGGAAGGCGTGGCCAGCGCTTGTGCTCTCGCGTTGCACGAATACCAAAGGGCCATTCAACAGCGCGAGGAGACACCGGAGTTCAAAGGTAAGCAAGAAGCTCTAGAGAACTTTCTCGCTCTCTGCGGGTTTGACGAACGAACCATTAAGGCCAGCCAAAGTGAATAGCGTGTCGACTGGTTGGGATCGAGTCGATTCCCAGGGGCTCCGCCGGTGCATCGCCATGGTCACCCAGGAGACCTTCCTCTTCCACGCCAGC
>JBGOWQ010000098.1:0-5361 GCA_041478715.1 Thermodesulfobiota bacterium
CGGAGACGATCCGCTTTCTTTTCGAACGCCCAAAAGGCTACTGCTGCGGTGGCAGCATCCAAATCGAAGTGCCGGACAAAGGACAGCAGACCATCTTCCAATGGGATCTGCATGCTCCAGTGAATCGAATAGCGGGCATAATTCCGCACATAGCAATCCAGAATGCGTCGATCCTGCTCACGGGCGGTGAGATAAAGCTGGGTGAACCGGTCGCGGTTGCGACCGCCCAGCCTTTTGAGGAATTCCCGGGCCAAATCGGTCCGGGCTCGCACTAGCGGAGGCGCCGTCTCGCCCAGAGAAAGCAGGAATTCTTCCTCTGTGGATCGCGGAGGCGAGAGTTGTTGGCACCGGTGCAGGAACATAGCGAGTCGATTGCCTCTGCCCAGCCCAGGTAGTCTGCTGCTGCGGGCGGGTGTCCCCATATAGAGCATCAGCAGTTCCCAGACTCGGCGACGAGGGTGGAAGGTGGCCAACCGCCCCAGAAACCGCTTCGCTTTCCTGTGAGTCTCATTTTTCACCCATTCCGCTATTAGAGGAGCAGGGTCGTGCCGACAATCCGGCTGGATCGCCAAGCCATGGATTAGCTTGCGCAAAGTGTCTCCCTTGACCTCGGCCACTTTGCCGCTCAAGAGATTGGACAAGCGAGCCTTTTCCATGCCGGAGGCTCTGGCAGCAATTCCCAGCGAAGGGATTCTTCGCTTCAGGGCAATCCGCAATTCCTCCGACAAGCGATAGCGGGATTTTGAACGATCAAAAGCCCACAGCGTGCAGGCTGCAATGCGCTCCGCATAGCGATCCCGCTGATTGCGGGGCAGTTCGGATGCCAGGTCTCGGATCAGGCAGGCCGTCTCCAGGAAACAGGGTTGTCTCTGTTCCTCCTCAATCTGCGCTGCGGTGTCGAAGACGAAAAACCATCGCTGGGAGTCTTCAAAGAAACGGCCTGTCTGATACATGGCCTCTTGCGATCTGGCTAACGCCATTTCCGGTTGAGCCCCCCGGACATGCCAAGCCAAGTCGTTGAGAGCGTTGATCAAACCGGTCGGGTGCGGGATGCTCCCGGCAAGCTGCAGGCATTGCCGAAATAGGGCAACGCCCTGATCCAGTTCCTGGCTGCAAACGGCCTCGCGGGCCTGCGCCAAAAGGATGAAAACCTGATCTGAAGGTTCCCGCTGCGATAGCGGACTCCATTGCCGGGTTGTCGGTAGAGGCTCATGTAGCAGCGCGTGGCAATTCAGCAGAACAGAGGTCACAATCTGCCTGGCTCGTTGTGGAATCCGCTCGTACTCTTGGCGCAGGAGCTGATACAGCGCTCGGCTTCCGGCCAGATGGAGATGCTCTAGCAGAGACAGCTTCTTGGCCAGGAGAAGATAGTGCAGGGTGCTTGATTGTGTGCATTGCTGAAGACCGGTTTCCACCGCCCGCAAAGCCTTTTCATGTTGTCGCTGCCAGGTGTATCGGATGGTCTTGTAGTAGTTTCGCCAAGCGCTATCGAGATCACTGGTGAGGATCCAGTTCAGGAACGGCGCGGCGAAAGCCCCATGAACGTACATCAGATTCGCCGGGTAAAACGGTCGACCTAAAGCTTTCCCTGTCCGACAGGTTCTTGACACAACTCCATGATAAAGCGTTGCTGTTCTGACTGCACGTTATGAATTCCCAAAGTAACGGTATTCTAGGGCTCATTTGTTGCTGATCTGCACTGGATTGCAGGAGGACCCCTGTTTGATAGTCATATGCTTCCCTTCACAATTAGATATATAAATCCTGGAGGTTGTTATGCAAAAGTTCTTAAGGGGTCTTGTGATCTTCCTACTCATCTCGGTAATGTCCGCATCGTTTGTTTTCGCAGATCCCGGTGGAGACAAAGATAAAACGGATGGTGGTCCTGCTCCGATTTCATGCTTAGTCCGGTAGGAGTCGGCCATGACAGTCTTCAGACGCGAGCGAAGCCGCGATACTTGGCACTTTTGCACAAATTGCGAGGAATGGCCTAAAGACGATTATGTCGAAAAGAATCAAAAACCGGATGATGGCGAGTTTTGTAACCAATGTAGAGTAAAAGAAGGGCAGGGTACCTGCCAAAGGACCAGCTAAATAAAACTCACCACTTACATTCTGCAGGGAAAGCTTGGGGTCAGGGAAAGCTTGGGGTCAGGCCTTAACTTTTAGCACTTCTCGCCGATTCATGGTCCGATTAGGCTGAAGAAAGGCAGACGGATGAAGCGCGGCTTGTTGGTTGGGGTGCGGACCGAAGATCCGTCCGCCGGGACTCTTCCTTTCGGTTCGTTTCGCTTAGAGCGTTTCCTGCGGTTTTTTAGGGAGAGCGCGTCAGGCGAAAAGCGCTCGATCCTCACCCTTCGGCCATTCGATCACCTGCGAGAACCGGCCTATGGTGCATTCGGCCGGGAATTTCGGAACTCCCGCGCAACTAGTTGAATTTCTATTCCTAGAGCAACTTCCTGGGACTTGACGGGGATCGGTTTCTGCCTAAGGTAGGAAATGATACTGGGGAAGATACCATGGAAAGGAGGTGATTGAAATGGCAGAGTTCGTCGTATTTCATACTCTGCCAGCCCCCACACCGCTTTCAGCGACTGAGCCTGTCGCCAAGGCCGCCAAAAAGTACTCCACGCCGGATGCTTACTGGGTCGGTGCCTGGACTCAGCTAGACGAGCAATGCAATGCCACCAAGATCTGCTGTGAGTGGGACGGAAAAGACAAGGAATCCATCCAGCGAGTCCTGGACAGAATTCTGCTCGAAATCCCCGGATTTCCCGTGGATGGCCCTTACCCCTTAATGAAAGTGGATTCCGAAGCGTATCGATAACTCCGAGCAATCTCTTCAGCCTGCAAGGAAAACACTGGGGTGGTGTAAGGCATCGAACAGAACCGATTCGTTGTCTGGAATGGAAGAAAGCAGCACACAGAGGGAGGAACTGAAGTGAAGAGAATTGCACTCGCAGTATTGACCGTCGCGTTGGTTTTATCCTTGCTTGTCGGCTGTGCCAGCCCTGCAACCCCGACGGCCTCCTTGCCGACTGCGACTTCAGCATCGCCGACCCATACTCCGACTCTTACTCCGACCCCAACCAGCGCCGCCACTATCGGCGTCTGGGAACAACTGTCCTCCTTTGGCGGTGACTTTGGCGGTGAGGTGTTTTGGTGCCTGGCTATCGACCCCGCTAACCCGCAAACCCTCTACGCCGGCATCGTGGGCGACGGGATCTGCAAGAGCACCAACGGCGGGGCAAGTTGGGTCGCTTCCTCCACCGGGCTGCCGAGCCGCGATGCGGTGTCCCTGCTCCTCCGCGATGTGATGTCCCTGACCCTCGATCCCGGCAATCCCCAAACTCTCTACGCCGGCATCAGGGGTGGCGGGGTCTACAAGAGCAGTGACGGCGGGGCCAACTGGGCTGATTTTTCCAGCGGGTTGCCGATCAGCTCATACAGCGATGTGCGGTGCCTAGCCATCGACCCCTCGAACCCCCAGACCCTCTACGCCGGCACCGTGGGCGACGGGATCTGCAAGAGCACCAACGGCGGGGCGAGCTGGGCCGCTTCCTCCAGCGGGCTGCCAAGCCCCGGTGTGTGGGGTGTGTGGTGCCTAGCGATCGACCCCGCCAACCCCCAGAACCTCTACGCCGGCACCGTAAACGGCGGGGTCTACAAGAGCAGTGACGGCGGGGCCAACTGGGCTGATTTTTCCAGCGGGTTGCCGAATAACGATGTGGTGTCCCTGGCCATCGACCCCGGCAACCCGCAAATCCTCCACGCTAGCACCGAAAAGGGCGTAGTCTGCAAGAGCACCAACGGCGGGGCCAGCTGGGTTGATTTCTCCAACGGGTTGCCGATCAGCCCGTACAGCGATGTGTGGACCCTGGTCATCGACTCCTCTGGGATTCTCTATGCCTTGACTAGCACCGGGCTTTTCCGGATGGCTCCAGAGCACTAAGCACAGTGGATCTGTGGTATGTCGGTGGCTCGTAGGGTAGGCATTCTATTCCCCTTACTCGTTTTTCTGTCTGCGTCCCAGGCAACAATCCTGGAGCAGGAGGAAGCCGTGAGTCTTTTTAGCCTTACTCGTAAGGCTGTCAGGAGAGGGAGGAAAATGGGAAAAGAGGTTTGTATCCCAGCCTTGCTATTGCTATTCCTGACTTCCTGCAATCCGGTCCCGTTCTCCTCTTCGACGCCTCGCCCGCTCTCTTCATCGGAAACCTCCTCCCCACTCAACACCCAGACGATCCGCGATACCGAGCATCTCCACCTCATCTTCTCGGACAAGGTCCCGACGGAAGACCAAATCGTGATCGCTGATTTCTACGAGGGAGTCGTTCAGACGGTGACCTCGCGCTTCCACTATTCCCTGACGCAGACGATCACTGGATTTGTTGGGGGTCTTGACTATGCCTACGGCGAGAACAACATGTTCTCCCAACCGTACTCCCCACCGGATCGTTTCATGTCCCATGAATTGCTGCATCCGCTGCTTTCGGATGTGCTCGGTCCTTCCCCCGTGACGCTTTTCCAGTTCCGGAACAACGCTGACGCCGATAGTCGCGTGTATTTCTTTAACGAATGGGCGATCATCGCTTTCGATCTGTACTTCATACAGCCCCCTCGTCCCATCCACCTGTACGCGGCTCCTTGGGTCCGGCAGGGCGTTACCCTGGAACAGATCCTTCGCCATGGGGAAACGCTCTGGCCGAGCCAGGTCTTCCATCCCATCCTGTCCTTTCTCCTCTATCTCTTGGAAACCTACCCCTGGGAGGATTTCCAGCGCCTTTGGGGATATCACGAGGATCTGAAACAAGGGGCTTGGGAGAATACAAAGGCGGCGATCCGCACGGTTTATGGAAAGAATCTGGAGGAAATCGAGGCGGGATGGCGAGCCATGCTATCCCAGATCGACCTCACCCCGGAATGGCTGGCCACGATCCAATACACGAACGACTATCTCCATACAATTTTGGCCATTAAAGGCGAACTGAACCTGTTTGGCAACGGTCTGACCTACGAGCAGGCGATGGAACAGTGGCGGCAACAAACGCCTGATGCAGCCAAGGCGGGGTTTGGTCAATATTATCTGTCACTGCCACTCTCAGATCTCCAGCAATATGAGCAATCCCTGGCGAAGATGAAGCGGTTCTTCACCGACCTGACCCCTGCTTTAGCGCCGAAGCTGGCTTTACCAGCGCCGAAGCTGATCGAGATAGAAACCCACTTCCCTTGTTGGAGTGATGTGCTGCTTGGGGTGGGAGTAGCTTTGGCCTTTTCCTTGATTTTCTGCATCTTCCTGGTTCGCAAGAAGTCCAAAACACACTCCCAAGAGAAGGGTTCGGACAGAATTGGGGACAGCCACTA
>JBGOWQ010000013.1:0-12541 GCA_041478715.1 Thermodesulfobiota bacterium
CCTGGTCGCGACAGCACCTTCGGTGGGCTACAAAGTCTTTTTGCATAATGGGGAGGAGATCGAAATCGACAATCCGGCCAAATTCCCGCCCGACAACCAAATCGACCACATCCAGGAACCTTTTGTGAAAGCGATGGTGGTCGTGCCACAGGATCATGTAGGACCGATGATGGAGCTCTGTCAGTCACGGCGGGGGGTTTTCAAGAACATGGAGTACGTGGAAGGGAATCGGGTGATCCTGACCTACGAGTTGCCTTTGGCGGAGATCCTGTTGGACTTCTACGATCAGCTGAAAAGTCGTTCCCGGGGGTACGCCTCGCTGGATTACGAATTCTTTGAATACCGGCCGTCCAATCTGGTCAAGCTGGATATCTTAATCAACGATAAACCGGTGGACGCCCTGTCCTATATCTTCCCGGCCGAACAAGCCTATCAGCACGCCCGCAAAGCGTTGTTCAGGTTGCGGAAGGCAATTCCCCGGCAAATGTACGAGGTCGTTTTGCAGGGAGCCATCGGCAGTCGCGTCATCGCCCGGGAGGAAATCAAGGCCAAGCGTAAAGACGTGCTGGCGAAATGCTATGGCGGAGATGTCACCCGCAAGATGAAATTGCTGGAGAAACAGAAAAAAGGCAAAAAAAGGATGAAGCAAGTGGGGAACGTGGAAGTGCCGCAAGAAGCCTTCTTCAGCATGTTGAAGATCGATAGCTCCGAATGAACGGGGGGCATCCTCTTGGCGTCTATCTGCACATCCCCTTCTGTCTGCGGAAATGCTCCTACTGCGATTTCCTTTCGGTTCCGACGCCGTTGTTCCAACCGTATCTGCCGGCTCTTAAGCGGGAAATCGAGCTCTATCAGCCGTTGCTATCCGAACGAGAACTGGTCTCGTTGTACATCGGAGGAGGCACCCCGACTCTTCTACCTCCCCAGGAACTGAGTGACCTTCTGCGCGGGACGGGAGTTCCCTCCAGTGCGGAGATCACCTTGGAGGCGAATCCCGGTACCCTGACCCCGGACATAGGTTTGCATTTGAACCGAACCGGCTTCAACCGGATCTCTCTCGGCATTCAATCCCTGCGGAATTGGGAACTGGAAACGCTAGGCCGCATTCACAATGCGCAGGAAGCAAAAGAGGCTTTTCGGATCGCTCGTCGCAGTGGATTTGACAACATCAATTGCGATTTGATTTTCGGAATCCCCAATCAAGGAAAGGGTGACTTCCTCCTGAGCTTGATGGAGATTTTAGATTTGGCACCGGAGCATCTTTCTCTATATTCCCTCAGCTTGGAACGAGGTACGCCTTTGGCTCGTGCCGTAGTCAGCGGACAGGCTCGTCTGCCGGACGAAGACGAAGTGGCCGAGATGTATGAAGCAGCTTGCCAAATGCTCCGTAGTGCCGGTTTCGAACACTATGAGATCTCCAACTTCGCTCGTCCGGGCTATCGCTGCCGCCACAATCAGATCTACTGGCATTCGGGCGAATACCTGGGAATGGGCCTGGGTGCGGTTTCCTTTCTGGATGGAATCCGCTGGAGAAACACCCGCAAACTTGATGATTATTGTTCCAGACTGGAGCGAGGGGAGTCTCCCACCACCTCTCGTATTGGTAAGCGAGGAATGGCTGCCTTGCGCGAGGAAATCATCCTTCATTTGCGCACCAGTGCAGGTTTCCGGGAGCAAGAGGTGCGCACTCGCTATCCACGAGCCTACGCACGCATGCGACAGCGCCTGGAGGAGCTAAAGGCCGAAGGCTGGATCGAAGAGGAAAATGGGCGCTGGGTTTTGCCGGAACGACATTTCTTCATTTCGAATCAAGTGTTTGTTCGCTTACTGTAAGGACTTAGTATATGATTAGATTTAGCGCTCCAAGAGGTAGTGTGCTAGATCCATGATGGAATTGTCGGAACGGCGCAAGAGCATCCTGAAAGCGGTGGTAGAGGAGTACATTTTGCAGGGTCAGCCCGTGGGCTCGGAAGCGATTCTGCGGAAATATGGCATGCCTTACAGTCCGGCGACGATTCGGGGAGACATGTCCGCCTTGGAAGAGATGGGTTACCTGACCCACCCGCACACTTCCGCCGGTCGAATCCCCACCGAACTCGGTTATCGCCACTACATCGACCACCTGCTCACGATCTCCCCCGTGCCGGAGCAGGAAACCGAGAAAATCTCGCAGGCGTTGCTACGAACGGCCAAGGATTTGCATAACACCTTGGCCGAAGCTTGTCGTTTGGTTTCTGCGATTTCTACCTACACATCCCTTGCTCTCACTCCACAGTTGTCGCAACAAGTGTTTCGCCAGTTGCATTTCATCCCGGTGTCTTCCCGTCGCGCCCTTTTGATCCTTGTTTCCAATCTCAGAATCATCCAGGACGCCTTTGTGGAAATCCAGCCGGACTTGACGGAGGAAGATCTGGAGGAACTGTCCCGTATCCTGACGCGTGCCCTAGCCGGAAAAACGGCCTGGCAGGGTTTACAAACCTTGCGAAAAATGAAGGAAGATCAACCGGTCGCGTACTTGTCCATCTGGAACCAGGTGGCTTCGATCATCCAGGACGCCTTTTTGTACGAACAAGGGGAGCGTTTGATCGTGGAAAGCGCGGAGAACATCCTGCTGACTTCCGATCTTCATCAATCGCAACTGAGAACCATCGCCGGTGCCCTGGATCGACGTTTTCTGCTGCAGGAAATGCTGGAACGCCATCTGACAAATAGGAACCTTCAGGTATTCATCGGCCAGGAAAATGAAGTGAGCGAGATGCGTGAATTGAGCCTCCTGTCAATGCCTTTTGCCGTGTCCACCTATGCCTTGGGAGCTTTGGGCCTGGTAGGCCCGGTGCGGATGGATTATGCCAAAGCGATCCGCTTGCTCTCCTGTGTGACCGGGATCCTGGAAAGAACTTTACAAGCCGAGGAAGTCTGATTGGTTCGCACGCTCTGGCTACCTCCGGAAGCCCGTAGCGGCCAACAAGTCCGTTTCCCGAAAGAAGAAAGCCATCATCTGCGCCATGTGCTGCGCATCGCTCCAGGATCAAGAATTGCCGTTCTTTGTGCGGGTCATCGGTTGGAAGTAGAGCTTCGCCATGATGGTCGGGAATTATGGGGGGATATTCGGGATGAAAAACCGATTCCGATTCCCAGTTTCCGCTTGGATCTGGCCCAATCGCTACCAAAGGGAAAAAAGATGGACGCGGTGATCACCCTGGCAGCGCAGGTTGGAATCGGTCGAATAATTCCATTTTGCTCGTCTCGTTCCGAGGTACACCTTGCGCCGGCGGATGCCGCAAGAAGGCAATTGCACTGGCAGAAGAAAGCCGAAGAAGAGGCAAAGTTAACGGGTGCATGGCCTCTGCGGGTTGCGCCCTTGGCTTCCTGGACGGAAATCTCCGCACTGGGGAAGAACTACTCCTTGCCAATTCTTTTCTGGGAAAATGCCGAGCAGAGCCTTGATCTCGTTTTTCAGCAAAATCCTTCGCCAACAAACGCTCTGGTGATGATTGGGCCCGAAGGCGGTTTCTCACCAGAGGAGGCTTTGCGCGCCGAGAAGCAGGGATTTGTTGTCGCTTCGCTCGGTTCCAGGATTTACCGGAGTGAGATCGCCGGCCTTGTTGCTGCCGTACTGCTTCTTTCCCGCTTCGGCTCGTTAGGTAAATCGTCTACTGGAGACGAGCAGCAGTGAAAATCACTCTTGGGGTTTTGGGGTGCAAGATCTCACAATACAACGCAGCCCTGCTCGAGGGAATGCTGCAATCCGCGGGTGGATCCATCCAGTCGGCAGCCCCTGATAGTGAAGTTTTCTTGGTTTGTGGGTGTGCAGTGACTCATAAGGCAGCACGAGAAGCGCAGCAAATCGCTCGTCGTTTTCAGCGAATCAATCCCCAAGCGGCCGTGATCTATTATGGTTGCATCGGGCAACATCTCAAGGCAAACGGGTTTGTTTGTTTCGGTCCGGGGGAAAAGGAAAATCTACTGACCCATTTGGGTTTGGGAGTGCTTGACCCGACCCGTCCGGTTTGGACCTGGCGGCGCACGCGAGGATTGATTCAGGTGCAGGAAGGTTGCGATGCCCACTGCACTTATTGCATCGTTCCGCACCTGCGGGGGCGGTCCTGCAGTAAGCCGGTTGGCCAGGTGCTGGAGGAAGCAAGTGCACAAATTGCTTCCGGCTGTAGAGAGTTGGTCATCACCGGTGTCCATCTTTCAGCCTACGGCCGGGACTTGCCGGACAAACCCACTTTGCTCGGACTGGCAGAGGGATTGAATGGGCTCTCCGGATTGGCCCGTTTGCGAATCAGCTCGTTGGAGCCGATGGATCTTACGGTGGAAACCATCACCGCACTGGGGAAGCTGGATCGCGTCTGCCCCCACCTTCATCTGCCTCTGCAAAGCGGTTCGGACCACATCCTAAAGCAGATGGGCAGAGGTTATAATCGCAATCATTATCTGGAATTGGCTGCAGGTTTTGCCCGCACTTGGCCCGACGGGGCGTTAACGACCGACATCCTGATTGGCTTTCCCGGGGAAACCGCGGAGGATTTCGCCCAAACCGTGGAGATCATTGGGCAAGTCCGCTTTCCCCGCATGCATTTGTTTCGCTATTCTCAACGGCCTGGGACGCCGGCTGCAGATTTTCCAGCACAAGTACCGGCCGTGGTGCAAAAAGAGCGATTGCAATCTCTACAATCCATCGGAAGAGAGCTGACACGAACGTATCGCTCGCGTTTCCTCGGCCGCAACTTGTCCATTTTGGTGGAACAGGTTTCCCCCCAGGGGGAAGCGCAAGGACTCACCGCCAACTATCTGCGCTTGCGCGTGCCGGCTCACTCCTGCCACGTGGGCGAACTGGTGGAAGTAACTGTCCAAGAAAATTCCTTCGTAGCAGGCTCGGCCCGATGCGAGGAGAAAATATGACAGATTGCGTTTTCTGCCGTATAATTTCCGGCGGCGCTCCAGCTAAGCGGATCTACGAAGATGCGGAGGTATTGGTGATCGAAGATCTCCACCCCCGTGCGCAGCATCATTATTTGGTGATCCCGAAAGAGCACGTCGCCAGTCTGCTGGAAGTAGAGGATGCGGTAAAACTCGGAAGATGGTTATGGACAGGAAAACAGATCGCGGAATCCTGTGGGTTTGCCCCAGAAGGATTCCGTGTGGTCATCAATACTGGGCGCGGGGGTGGTCAAAGCATTGACCATCTCCACATCCACATCCTGGGCGGCAAGGTTCTGCCGTACTCCCTTCACGAAGTGGAATAGGAGGGGGGTGAAACAATGGCAGAAGTAAAACGGCGACCGAACGAATCGGTTGATGAATTGGTGAAACGATTCAAGAAGCAGGTGCAGAAAGAGGGCATCATGAAGGAAATCAAGAAGCGTGAGTACTTCGTGGCTCCTTCTGTCGTGCGTCGCAAAAAGCAGGCGGCTGCACGCAAGAAAAAACCAGCAGCTGACTAGCAGATGAATCGACGTCCAACCAGTCGGGGGGGCGAGCTAAAATCCCGCTTCCCGTTGCAGGGTCGTACTGTACGCCTTCTTCTGTTGGCTTTCGTCTTTTATTTGCTGTTTGTAGGCTTGTTGGCCTCCACTCTTTTTCCGGCATCCCGCGGCCTCGCCATGGGGGATGTGGCCGGGGAGGACGTGATTGCCCCTCGCACCGTTGTTTACGTAGACCCCGAGAGGACAAAAGCCTTGCAGGATTTGGCTGAGCAATCGGTGATGCCCGTCTACAACAAGGATTTCACGACAGCCAGACAAGATCTTGTACGAACCCAAATTAACAATTACACCAATCTCATCGAGCAAATCGCAGGCAATGCTACACTACCGGCAGAAGAGAAACGAATTCGCTTACAACAAGCATTGCCCGCGTCGTTCGATCCGTCTGCGATCGAGTCCGCACTAAAGCTGGATCCAAAGATCTATACCACCCTGCTCTCGTACACGATGGACATTGCGCTCCAATTCCTGGAGAGAGGCATCAAAGAAGATGATTTGCCCTCGCTGCCTGCCCGTATTCATGAAAAAGTAGTGGTTCTCGGTCTTTCAGCGGATGACAAAATCGTGATGGAATCCATTTGCCGGGCGGTTCTTACTCCCAATCTGACTCTAGATGTCGAGGAGACGGAACGACGCAAGGAGATTGCTCGTAGCGCAGTGGATCCCGTTCGAAGGCAAATCTCCAAAGGGGAAGTCGTACTGAAGAAGGATATGGCGGTTACGGCCGAAAACCTACCGGCGCTGGAGGCACTGGGGATTACCCGCCAGCAGTTCCCTTGGCAGCAATTGGTGGGTACTGTACTGATCGCTTTGGCGCTGTTCGTGGTTTGGGGAGCTCTTTCTTTCTTTTTCACCCGTGGATTTCTGACGGAAAGGCGTCTCCTGTTCGTGGGAATTCTGTTTGCTCTGGTGATCCTGGCCGGTCGGTTTCTACCTGCCCGTTTCACCTATCTTACGCCAGTTCCACTGGCCTCCATGGCCTTTTCAACACTATTCAACCTTCCCTTCTCCCTCGTATTCACCGCTTTTGCTTCCCTGGGTGTGGGTCTGATCCAGGGTAACGATTTCCTAGTGGCTTTCGCCCTCTTTCTGGGTGGTGCAGTGGGCGCTTATGCGGTCCGCCAGGTTTTACGCACTTCCGATTTCCTTCGTGCCGGTCTGATGGCCGGATTGGTTCTAGCCTTCACCGTAGGAGCCGTGGGGTTAATCAGTGGAATGGGTGTGGCGACGGCAGAAGCTTCCGGTTGGGCATTCGCCAACGGTATTCTGTCCAGCGTGTTTGCAGTGTTCATCCTGCTGGTTCCCTTAACGGAAAGCGTCTTCGACTTGACCTCTCCCCTGCACTTGATCGAGCTGGCCAATCCCAATCACCCCTTGCTGAAACGGCTTCTATTGGAAGCGCCCGGGACCTACCAACATAGTGTGATGGTGGCCAGCCTGGCCGAAAGCGCAGCTTCGGCCATCGGCGCCAACATGGTGATGGCCCGGGCTGCGGCCTATTTCCACGATATCGGCAAGGTCGTCCGACCGGAGTATTTCGCGGAAAATCAACTGGGTGGAGAGAACGCGCATGAGCGGCTCAGCCCGCAGCTATCCTCCCAGGTGGTCCTGGCACACACCAAAGACGGAGCGGAAATCGCTCGCAGTGCCAATGTCCCGGAACCGGTGGTTCGCTTGATTCAGAGCCACCATGGGACCAGCGTTACCAAATACTTCTATCGGATGGCCGTCTTCAAGGAGGAAGAGCTGGGGGAAGAGGGTTTTCGCTATTCCGGGCCTTTGCCGGAAAGCAAAGAGGGAGGGATCCTGATGTTGGCTGATGGCGTCGAGGCCGCGGTCCGATCGCTGAAGGAGAAAACGGCGGAACGGATTGCCAAAACGGTGGAGAACCTCTTTGAGGACCGGGTGGAAGACGGTCAACTGGCAAAGTCCGAACTCAGCTTTCGCGATTTGGAGAAAATCGAGGAAGTCTTTCTGCGGATCCTGACCTCAACCTACCACCCTCGACCGGAATACCCGGCCAAGGAGGAAAAAGAAAATGGCCATCTTCGTGAACCTCCAACATCCCGAACTGAAGGTCGCCAAAAAACCGCTGATTGAGCTGGTCCAGCGCATTTTGATCCAGGAAGGAAAGCGGGGCGCATTCTCGATTACGCTGATAGGGGACCGATCGATCCGGCGATTAAATCGTGTTTATCGTGGCCGAGATCAATTCACGGATGTGCTGGCCTTTTCTATCGGGACCACGGATCAGCGTTTGTGGGGAGATCTCTACATCAATCTGGACGCGGCACAGCGCCAGGCGCTGGCGTACGGTCATTCCTTCGTCTTCGAGGTTCGTTTGCTGGTGACGCATGGTGTATTGCATCTTTGCGGGTTCGACGATTCCACAGCGGAAGAACAAAGGGCGATGGAGGATCGGGCGTACGAATATCTGAAATGATCCCTGCGTTCCTGGTTCTCCTCTTGATTTGTTCGGCCATTTTTTCCGCTTCCGAGACGGCATTCCTATCTTTGGGAAAAGAACGAATGCCTTCCGCGATTCCGTCTCGGATTTCAAAAATGGTCGCACAGCCGCTTCACTTTTTATCCTTTATCCTGATTGGCAATACACTGGCCAATGTCGCATTCTCCTCCTTAGCGACTGCGTATGTATTGGCGCTCTGGGGAGATAGCGCACTCGGTTGGGCAACGGTGGTGATGATTGCTTTGGTCCTGCTTTTCGGCGAGATCCTGCCGAAGATCATCGCCGTTTCGATCCCCCAAGGTACAGCGGTTTTCCTGGTTCCATTGCTGCGCGTCCTCATCTTTCTCCTTTCTCCCGTGGCTGCATTGTTTCACTGGGCGGGAGAGCGAAGCGTGAATGGCCTGGTTGGTCGATCCACCGAAAGACTCCCCTCGCTGAACCGGGCAGAAATGGAAGCAATGGCCGAGCAAGGAGCTGAGGATGGATTGGTTACGACGCTGGAGCTGCGCTATCTGAAAGGGATCCTGTCTTTGGGTGAAAAAACCGCCGGCGAGATCTTGGTTCCCCGCCCCCAAATGACTGCCTTACCGGCGAAAGCCTCTCCCATGGAAGCTGTTTCCTTGCTGAAACAGCAGGGTCTTTCCCGCCTTCCCGTATACGAGGGGACCTTGGATCAGGTGATCGGGATCCTTTGCGCCAAGGATCTGGTAGCCCATCGTGAGGCAGAGGATATTAAACCGCTGTTGCGTCCGGTGTTTGCCGTACCGGAAGGGATCCAACTGGCTCACCTTCTAGCCGAGTTTCGCGCCCATCAGAGCCATATCGCCCTGGTGCTGGACGAATACGGAGGCACAGCCGGGCTGGTCACGCTGGAAGACCTGTTGGAAGAGATTGTGGGTGAAATCTGGGACGAACATGACACCATTCGCCCTACCTGGAAGCGATTCGAAGACGGATCGCTCCTGCTTCACGCTGGAATCGGGCGAGAGGATCTGCGTCCACTGGGGCTGGAGCTGCCGGAGGAATCGGACAATTTGGCAACGTACATCGTGAATGCTCTGGGGCGTGTGCCGCAAAAAGGAGAACGGATCGGTCTGGGTGAATGGCAGCTGGTCGTCTGGAAGGCCACACCGCAGCGCGTAGACTGGGTCCGGGCTCAGCGTTGACCGAGATCCTGCTGTTTCTCGTTTGCCTGGTCGCCGCCGCCATGTTCTCGGCAGGGGAAACTTCCTTTACCTTGCTGGACAAAAGCCGAATGCGGGTGCAGGCCAAAGCGGGAAATCGGCAAGCCAGGCTGATGGCGAGTTTATGGCAAAAACCGGAACGCTTTTTTACACCGCTGTTACTGGGCAACAACCTGGCCAATATCACAGCTTCGGTGGCGATTACATCGTTGTTCCTTGCCTGGTGGGGATCCAGCGGGACCGTGATCGCCATGGTCGTAGTTACCGGACTCACTCTCTACGCGGGAGAGCTGATCCCTAAGGGTCTGGCCGCAAGGTTTCCGGGGCACATGTCCCGCCTGCTGTTTTACCCATTGCTGATCCTTTTCCTGCTGTTTTGGCCGGTGAGCTTCCTGATCAATGGATTCCTGGCCTTCTTACGCCGCCTGTTTCCTCTTTTTGGTCGGAGTGATTCGTACACCTCCCGGCGAGAGCTGGAAACGCTTGCCCACGCTTATGGCGCCAGCGAACGAGAAATGCTGGGGAATGCCCTTCGTTTTTCCGATTTAACTCTGGCAGAAGTGATAGTTCCCCGCGTGGAGATGCGTTCTTTCCCGGAAACCAAACCGGTGGTCGAGGTGTTGGAAGAATGTCGGGGTCTTCGCTTTTCCCGTTTTCCCCTCTACGCTGAAAACCCGGACCAGATCACCGGGGTTCTCTTCTTGAAGGACCTCTTGGCGATTTCGCCGCCCGTCAGCGCACAAGCCAAGGACTATGCTCGCCCGGTGAACTTCTTGGTGGAAAGTCTGCCCATTGCCCAGGCCATCGAGCAGATGCGTTCCGCGCAAACAAGTATCGTCCTGGTGTTGGATGAACGGGGAGGGGTGGCCGGTCTGGTCACGTTGGAAGATTTAACCGAAGAGATCGTGGGGGAGATTTGGGACGAATTCGAGCAGCCGCGGGTTCTGGTGGTGCCGGGAGAAGAGGGAGAATGGGTTCTGGACGCGCGCATTCCTTTGCGAGAATTGGCCCAGCGATGGCAAGTTTCTCTCCCCGTGCATGCTAATACCCTGGGTGGCGCCTTGGAAGAGCTCAGTGGGGAAATCCCGTTTGCGGGTCAGCGTTTTCCGATTCCGAATGGGAGCTGGTGGTGCTGAACGCTACGGTTCGAGCTGTCAGGCGCGTTGGTCTGCGCTTGGCCAAACCAGTATAATTCATCAGCAGAGGTTGATTCCGCTTGGACGATTGGAGTACATTTGTTGGTCCGCTGTTGATCGTATTCGCACTGTTCGGTGTGGCGGGATTTTCCGCCTGCAGTGCGGCTTTTCTTGCTATTTCGAGGAACCGATTACGGCGGGAGTTGGCGTCAGGACAGCCCCGCATCCAGCATCTGCTGGCCTGGAGGGAATCTCCCGGCCCGATGCTCTCCATCCTATTGGTCGGAGATTACTTGTTTCTGTTCCTCTACGCGGTCCTCTTCTTCTGGTGGATCTGGCGCTTCCAATCCTTTCCGGGTTGGTTCTGGGGCCTGATTGTATTAGGCGCCGTTCTGCTCGTACTGGCGGAACTCGTCGCGCGTACGGTGGGTGTCAGTCGTCCGTTGGAAACGTTGGTACGGCTGTTCCCTCTTTTATCTGCGGCCCGTATCTTGCGACCATTGGCAGGCGTTCTGCAATGGATCGCGCAGAGAGTGTTTCGCTTACGCACATCCAACGACCCCCAGGACGAGGAGGAAGTCCGCGTTTTAGCGGAAATCCGGGAGGAAGTGGATTCGATGGAGACTACGCAGCGGGAGATGATCTCCTCCATCTTCGATTTCAAGGAAAAGGAAGTATCCGAAGTGATGGTTTCCCGCCTTGATGTGGTGGCGATCGAAGACACCCGCTCATTGGAGGAGGCGCTGCGCCGGATGGTGGAAACGGGTCATTCCCGCATGCCGGTCTGGCATGGGACGATGGATAGCATCGTGGGGGTCCTGCTGGAAAAAGATGCCATCCCCTATTGCCTGGAAGGAAAGGGCGATATCCCCCTGAACTCGGTCCTGAGGAAACCCTTTTTCGTGCCGGAGAGTAAGAGAATCTCCGAGCTGCTGGCGGAAATGCAGCGAAAAAAAACTCAAATTGCGATGGTGGTGGATGAGTACGGCGGCCTGGAAGGCCTAGTGACGATGGAAGATTTGCTGGAGGAGATTGTGGGGGAGATTCACGACGAGCACGATCAAGATGCGGAACCCGTTCAGCTATTGGGAACCGGTCGTTACTTGGTATCCGCCGGCCTGACATTGCGCGAGTTGGGAGAACTGGCGAATCAGGAACTGATCTCGGAAGAATATGACACGATCGGAGGTTTGCTCTACAGTCTGTTCCAGCACATACCCAAAGTGGGAGAAGATGTCACCTTCGAGGGAATTGCCTTCCGCGTGTCGGAAATGGCGGGAAACCGCCTGTTAAAGATTGAGGTGAACCTGCCACAAGGAGAGTCAAATGATTGATTGGGATCGTTTGGTGGAAGAGGCCAAGGCAGCGCGGGAGATGACCTACACCCCCTATTCCCATTTCCCGGTGGGGGCAGCGCTGCTGGGGGCATCGGGCAAAATCTACCGGGGCGTAAACATCGAGAACGCCAGCTACCCGCTGACCATGTGCGCGGAACGAGTGGCTTTGTTTTCCGCCTATAGTATGGGAGAACGCGGATTCCTCGCCTTGGCGATCGTGACCAACACCCCCACTTTCTCTTCCCCCTGCGGTGCCTGCCGCCAGGTGCTGGTGGAGTTGGCCCCGGGGATGCCCATTCTGCTGGCGAATTTGGACGGGGAACGAATGCTGACCGACAGTAACAGTCTGCTCCCCTTCCCTTTCACGCCGGAGTCCTTGCTTGGCCCACCGGGGATTGTTTGATGAAACGGCGCAAGATCCTCGCCGGGAATTGGAAATGCCACAAATCCTTCGAGGAAGCGGTTACGCTCATGGCGGAGATCGTGGCGGACGTTACTCCGGAACTGGATCGGACAGTAATCCTCTGCCCCCCCTTCCCCTACCTGGCGGAAGCGGTGCGGCGAACCGGGAAGAGTCCGGTGAAGGTCGGAGCGCAAAATGTTTGGCAGGAGGATAGCGGAGCCTTCACCGGCGAAGTCTCAGCGCCCATGCTGGCCTCCTTGGGGGTGGAATACGTCATCGTCGGCCATTCCGAACGGCGCCAATTCTTTGCCGAATCCGACGAATGCCTGGCCCGGAAAGTCTCCCGCGCCTTGACCTGGAACCTGAGGCCCATTTTTTGCCTGGGCGAGCACTGGGAGGAGCGGGAAGCGGGTCAGACGCTGGCGGTTGTCCAACGTCAGTTCCAGGCCGTTTTTGCTGTGTCCGCGGAGGCTGCCGCCTCTTTGGTGATCGCTTACGAGCCGGTATGGGCCATTGGCACCG
>JBGOWQ010000221.1:0-3054 GCA_041478715.1 Thermodesulfobiota bacterium
CCCACCCCGCCCCGTTCGTGCGATCCGTTTAGAGCAGGAACTGCGGATCAAGGCCCGAAAAAGAAAAACAACCCCGGAAGAACCGGAGGAAGAGGATTGATCAGCCTGCTCAAAGTATTAGGGGTGTTGCTGCTGCTGGTCATTCTGATTGCCCGGCGTTGGAATATCGGATTGATCATGTTGGCGGCGGCATTGGTGCTCTCCCTCCTTTTTTCGATGGGCATCGGCTCTTGGATTCTGGTGGCGGGAAAAGCCATGATCAAACCAGACACGCTCTCATTGTTGGCCGCGCTTTTGTTAATCCAGTTGCTGGAAGCGACATTGCGCCGGACGGGCTTGCTGCAGCAAATGGTCGATTCCCTGAAAAAACTGGTAGTGGATCATCGCATTGTGACCGTTTTCCTGCCTGCATTTCTTGGGTTCCTCCCTTCAGCCGGGGGTGCCCGATTTTCCGCCCCCTTAGTGGCCGAAGCCAGTAAGGATCTCAATCTTACCGGAGAGAGAAAGGCTTTCATCAATTACTGGTTCCGTCACGTGATGGAGCCGATCGTACCGATCTATCCGGGCTTGATCATGGCAGCCGGTCTGCTGATGATCTCCGTTCCCCAACTCGTTTCTCGAACGTGGCCATTCACCATCGCAATGATCCTGACGGGTTTGCCGCTCGCCTTTGCTGGAGTCTCCTACTGCGGTGTTGGAAGGCAGGAAAAGATGAGTGGATCCAAGGACTGGCTTAAGCTCCTTTCCTCGTTGCTGCCCGTCGGTTTGATCATGGTATTGGTGATGGCCTTCCAAGTGGATTTGGTGATCTCCCTGGCCAGTGCGTTCCTCTTCACTGTGGTTTGGGCCATTCTGGGTTTTCGTTGGCGCGGTCGCGAACTGATCCAGGTTGGCAAAGAACTGCTATCCAAGAGCACCTTGAATATTGTTTTCCTCGTACTGGGTGTCTTCGTGTTCAAGGACACCCTTCAAGCTTCGGGTGCAGTGGAGTCGCTGACTGCCTTTTTCCAATCCGCCCATGTGCCGGATTTGTTGTTAGTTGCCCTTTTGCCGTTCTTGATTGGTTTTCTAACGGGATTGACTCCCGCTTTTGTGGGCGTTTCTTTCCCTCTGCTACTGGGGATTTTCGGTAATCCACCTAACCTTTCGGTTGTAGCGTTGGCTTATGCGGGAGGTTTGGCAGGGATTCTATTATCTCCCGTGCATCTTTGCCTGGTGCTCACAAAAGAGTATTTCCAGGCGGATTGGATGAAACTCTATCGGATGTTGTTGCCGGCTTCCCTGACCATCCTGCTTGTGGCGTTCTTACTTCTCCAGGTTTGGTAAGCTAGAGATATGAACCCTATAAAGCGTTTTTCCACCCGCGCAGTTCACGCCGGCCTGGATTGCCTTCCGGAAGGAGCCACCACTCCTCCTTTGTTTCAAACAGCGGCATTTGCCTTCCCTTCCGCCCAAGAAGGAGTCCGACGGTTCGAGCAAGAAGAAGGTTACGTCTATTCCCGCTACGGCAACCCGACAGTTCATACCGTAGAGCAACGAGTGGCATCGTTGGAAGGATCGGAAGATGCTCTACTTTGTTCTTCCGGCATGTTCGCCATCACCTGTTCCCTTCTTTCCCTGCTGCAGGTTGGTGATCACCTGATCAGCGAGGAATCGGTCTATGGCGGGACCTACAGCCTATTCAACCAACTGTTTCCCCGCTGGGGGATCGAAGTCACTTGGGTGAATACACTTGACGGGGACGCTATCCACAAAGCGTTGCGTCCGAATACGAAAGCGCTGTACCTGGAAACACCAGCCAATCCCCTGCTGAAAGTGCTTCCACTCGCCGCCCTGGCTGAATTCGCCCAGCAAAACAGATTGATTTCCGTTGTTGATTCCACTTTCGGCACTCCTTACCACCAACTTCCTCTAGCGATGGGCTGCGACATGGTGATCCATTCGGCAACCAAATTCCTCGGCGGACACGGCGACCTTACCGCCGGAGTCGTCGCGGGTAATTGCGCTCAAATCGAACGAATTCGTAAGCAATACCACCGCCTGATTGGTGGCATGCTTTCTCCCTTTGAAGCGTTTCTGCTGGCTCGTGGGCTGCAGACCTTACCGCTGCGAATGGAACGGATTTCCGCCACTGCCTTGACTTTGGCCAATTTTCTGCGGAAAAAATCAGCGGTTTCCTTTGTTCACTATCCGGGCCTGGAGAGTCACCCACAGCACGAAATCGCTTGCCGACAAATGCGGAATGGATTTGGCGGGGTACTCGCCTTCGAGATGAAGGAAGGATTCACCGCAGCCGTCCGATTCCTGGATTCGCTGCAATTGATCTTACGCGCCGCCTCTTTGGGGGATGTCAATACGTTGATCATGCATCCGGCGTCTTCTTCCCACCGGGCGCTGCCTCCGGAGGAACGAAGAGCGCTGGGGATCGGCGACGGGTTGCTGCGTCTCTCCGTTGGGTTGGAAGATCCCATCGATCTGCAGGATGACCTCAAACAAGCTTTCACTCGTCTCATCGAATGAAACCAAGCTAAACCAAAATCGCGATCTATTTTTTCAGGGAATCACTTGACTTTATAGGGTTGTGGATTGTATACAATATACATAAATCCCGCCAAGGAGGGCGAAATGAAAACGATTCGCATTCGAGCGGTACTTTCCCTGTTATTGGTTTTGGTTTTATGTGGAACCGTTCTCGCTTCCTCAGGTGTTGTGCATCCGGTGGAATACCAATCCCCAATCCGTGATGCTTCCTGGGTCCAGATTCCGTTTGCAAACGGGACTGGCGCGCTAGAATGGGAAACTGACAAGGGAAATGTAACGACCGAAGGGGCAAAAATCATTGACGGTCGCACGTATGTTCCCTTCCGATGGGCTACCGAACTCTTCGGTGGCGCGGCCACTTGGTCTAGCTTGGAAGATGGGACCACGGATCGCGTGTATCTCTACGGTCCGGGAGCGGAGATCCCCACCACTCCCACCCAATCCGTGGAGCGCCGACCGTTGAGCACGATCGTTTACAACTGGATTCCCAACCTACCCGAGTACCTAACCACC
>JBGOWQ010000102.1:0-5315 GCA_041478715.1 Thermodesulfobiota bacterium
GCAAGACGAAATGTGGGCCTTCTACGTGGCGGACAATGGCCCAGGAATCCCAGAGAAGGATTTCGGTCGGATTTTTCAGTTGTTTCAAACCTTGAAACCTAACGAAGGCACTACCAGCACAGGAATTGGCTTGGCCCTGGTCAAGAAAATTGTGGAGGGGGCCGGGGGTCGGGTTTGGTTGGAATCCAAACCCCTGCTGGGAACCAGCTTTTTCTTTACCTGGCCTAAGGAGTAAATAGGAGGGAAACCTCGGAAGGAGCAAAAATGAAAAGCGTGCGGATTCTGTTCGTCGAGGACGACCTGGTCGACCAGCTGGCCTTCGAACGTTTCGTGGAAGAGCAAAGCATGGCGTACGAATACACATTGGCCGGCTCACTAGCCGAGGCCAAATCACTGGCCTGTACGCGCGATTTCGATGTGATCATCTCGGACTACTCCCTGGGCGATGGTTTAGCCATGGAGTTGCTGCAGTATGCTCCCGATGTTCCCCATATCCTGGTCACAGGCGTGGGAGACGAGGAAATTGCCACCCAGGCGCTGAAGGCAGGCGCCTTCGACTATTTGATCAAGGATATTGGTCGCAACTATCTGCACCTCCTACCTGAACGAATCCGGGAAGCTCTCGAATCCAAAACAGTCGAACGGCAGGCCAAATTACTGGCCCAGGCGTTCCTCAACCGTCAGCAACCGGTCTTCCTTAGCGATCCACAGGGGACGATTCTGTTTGTAAATAAGAGATTCAGCCAGGTCTACGGGTATACGCCAGCGGAGATCCTGGGGAAGAACACCAATCTCTTGGGCGAGATTTGCAGCGAAGGCACTCGCTCGCACCGACACAAGGACGGCAGCGAATTTGCCGTCTGCTGTCAGTACATTGCCATTCAAGACGAGGACGATTCAGAAATTGTCATCATCACAACGGTCCATCCGGTGGAAGCGAAGTCGTGAGGATCGCGCTCGGCTCGGACGAGCTGAATCTCCAGCCAACAAAAATCATCGGCTTGGTCAAGAACTACCGCGCCCACGCCGCCGAAATGGGCGGCGAAGTACCCCCGGAACCTCGGTTCTTTCTCAAGCCGCCCTCCGCTCTCTTGCCGGACGGAGGAACCGTGATCCTGCCGGTTGGTTCCCACCGAGTAGATTTCGAAGTGGAACTGGCAGTGATCTTGCGCCAGTCTTGCCGTTTTGTTTCCATCGAGGACGCCCTGGAGAGAGTCTTGGGCTATGCCGTGACGGTAGACATCACCGCCCGCGATCTACAGGGGCAGGCAATGAAGGAAGGAATGCCCTGGGCTCTCTCCAAGGGCTACGACACCTTCGCCCCGCTGGGGCCATGCCTGGTGCCGGCCCAGTCTCTAAACCCGCAATCTTTGTCGATTTGGCTCAAGGTAAATGGCCAGATCCGGCAAAACGGAAACACACGGGACATGGTCTTTGGGGTGGCTCGCTTGATCTCTTACCTCTCCGGCGTGATGACATTGGAACCGCACGATATCATCGCCACCGGTACGCCGGAAGGGGTGGGGCCTTTGCTGGACGGGGACTTGGTGGAAGCGGGAATCGATGGGATCGGCGTCTTGCGGTTCGAGACTCGGATCGAGCATCGCGAAGCCCGATAGCTATCGGATCACACGGACCACAGGGTGGTCTAGTTCTTGACTTCGATGAAGCGTTTCACGCCGGGATTATTCGTATTTGAACAACAGTGTGCCCAATAGCAGGGAAATCCCGGCGATCCCCAGCAGGACCAGCACGTTTATCCAGACGGCGTCCAGCCCTTGGCCATAGCTAATCAGCTGGTTGAAACCGTCCAATCCCCAATAGACCGGTGTAAACTTGGCTGCGGTTTGCATGGCCGGACTGGTGATCTCCAAGGGCCACCAGGAACCCCCCAGCATGCCGCAAACCAGCGTCAGCAGGATCGCGAAGGCCCCGGCTTGCTGCGACGTTTTCACGAAGGATGCCAGTAGCGTCCCCAACCCGGTCAGGGCCAAGACAAAGACGGCTCCCAAGAGTAGGACGCCGAGCGGATCCCTGCCCCAATGCGCCCCCACCAGTTGGCCAACCAGGGCCAAGACCAAGAACTGCAAAAAACCCAATAGGAAAATTCCGGCAAACTTCCCCACCAGCAGGGAAGCGCGAGACAAGGGAGTGGTCAGCAACCGCTGTAGGGTACCGTCCTGCCTCTCTTCCACCAACGTTGCCGCGCTGAAAAACACGCCCATCATCAGGAACATTGCCGTGAAACCGGGCGAGGTCTGGTCGGCCCCCGAGGGGATGTTTACCGTTTCCGTCGATGCCAACAATTCATAGCGAACCTGTACCGCCGGATTCGCCCACATTTGGTCGGCTTTGGTGAAGCTGTCCCGCCACAGGGTTACGGATTCGCTGGGCGTAAGCGATTGTCTTTCCCGCAACTGCGTCAAGGCGAATGCCGCGGCGTTGGCGTTAGCGGATGCTCGTTGTACGGCTTTTTGCAGCAGTCCTTCCACCAGTGCGGCGGAGGCGTTCTGGGGCCGATAAACCAACAGCTGCACCGGTTCTCCCTTCTCCAATGTGGAACCGAACGATTCGGGAATCACCACGGCGAACGATATGTTCCCCAAGGAAACCTGTTCCCGCGCCTCCAAACGAGAGGAGATCTGCTGGAGAGCCAAGCTCGGATCCCGACCCAGGCTATCGATCACCAGGCGGGAGGTGGGTCCGGGATCCTCCGTCACAAAACCGATGGAAAGGGACGTGGTGGGGCTGCCACCCCCCGCGGTCATCACAGTGGTCAACACAATCCATACGATCGGAAGGATCAACGTCCACAGCAGTGCCAATCGGTCCCGAATGAACAAGCGGAGAAACTGAAGGGCAATGGCTCCGGTCTTACGCCACATCCTGCCACCTCCGCAACCGCAATACACCCACCGACAGGAATGCTGCGCCCATTGCGACCAATACGCCCGCCGGAAGCAGTACGGCCGTGACTCCGCGGCCGTTCATCAGTTGCAGGAAACCGTCCATCGCCCATCGTACCGGACTGATGTGCATCACCGCATTCATCCATGGCGATACCTGACCGAAGACGAACATCCCGCCGGCCAGGAAGGTCAGGATCATGGCCACTGCCGGCCCGATCGCTCCCGCCTGAGCCTCGGTCTTAAAAACCGAGCAGAGCAGCACGCCCAATCCGGACATGCAACCCACGGTGCATGCAATCATCAGGACAAATCCGAGGGGGGAATCGGTCCAGCGAACTCCGAACGCCAATGTGGCCACCAGGATCACCAACAGAAATTGCGTCAGGGCAAGGAAACAGACTCCCAGGATCTTGCCGGAAAGGATGGTCGAACGCGAGAGCGGTGCGGAAAGCAGTCGGTTGATCGTTCCGGTCCGGCGTTCCTGCAATAGCGATCGGCCGCCTTCGTTGGCGGAATAGAGCACGTACATTACCGACATGCTGATGGCGTAGTAGCCCATCGCTCCGGGCAGGGAGGATTGGGTGGACTGCTCCGTTTCCTGTCCGAGCGTGACCAAGCTGCGCGTCTGTTCCAATTGTGGCAACCAACTCTGCACGAGCAGGGAGATCTCCTGGGGTGTAGTAAGTCCTCGTGACAATAGTCCATCGGCCGCTACTTCCGCCATGGCTCTGCGGGTAAGAATTTCCGTCACAAATCCCTCGGCAATGCTTTTAACGATCTGCCCGCGCAAGGGCGCATCCGTGCTGCCGAGCACCTCCAGGGAAGTCGACTTGCCGGCGTAAACCAGCGCAGTGAACCCCTCCGGGATGATCAGGGCCGCGGTCACCTCACCCCGCAAGACCCACTGCCGGGCTTCCTCGGGGGAAGATGCACCTTGCAGGCGAAACGAATCTTTCAGCGCCTCCCCCCCAAACACTTCTTCCTGCAGAATTCGGCTCAGTTCGCCTTGATCTTGATCCGCCACGGCTAAGGTGATGGAGAACGGCTGACCGCGGAATGTCGGGGCCAAGGCCAGACCCAGCACTAGAATCAGCGCCAATGGGACAACGAGAAGGATCACGAAGGACAAAGGATCGCGAATTTTCATCAGTAGATCCTTCCAGGCGATGCGCAGGGCCTTCTTCATTCGTCCCGCAACTCTTTGCCGGTCAGTTGAAGAAAGACATTTTCCAAATTGGGTTCTTTCACTTCCACCGAGCGTACGGTGATTCCCCGGTCGTGCAAACGAGCCAGTACTTCCGGCAGCGTGCGTCGTCCCTGGACGGTAAGGATACCCAGAAAACGGTCACCGACCCGCACCTCCGAGACTCCCTCCGTGGTTTTCAGCTCTTCTCCGATTCCATCGGGTAAGGCAGTCTGAGTGATGATGCGCAGAGAATCCTTTTCTCCTACCAATCGGCGCAGTTCTTCCTGACTGCCAACGGCGATCAACTTGCCCAGGTCCATAATCGCCACCTGGTGGCAGAGGAATTCCACTTCTTCCATGTAATGACTGGTGTAGAGCAGGGTCAATCCTTCCTGGTTCAATCGCTTCAGCGTCTCCAGGATGGCGCTGCGGGATTGGGGATCCACCCCCACGGTCGGCTCGTCCAGGATCAGCAACCTGGGGCGGCCGAGCAACCCCACCGCGATGTTGATCCGCCGTTTCATCCCACCGGAGTAGCGGTCGATCCGTTCGTTCTTGCGGTCAGAAAGCCCCACCAACTCCAACAGTTGCGCAATCCGCTGCTTCTGTTCCCGAGCCGGGACGTCGTACATCTGCGCCCAGAAGGACATGTTCTCCCAGGCCGAAAGGGTTCCGTAGAGCGAAATCTCCTGCGGCACCAACCCGATCTTGGCTTTCACGGCCATCGGCTGGCGCACCACGCTTGCCCCGTCCACACGGGCATCGCCGGACGTGGGGGATCGCAAACAGGAGAGCATGGCCACGGTGGTAGTCTTGCCCGCACCATTTGGCCCTAGCAAACCAAAGGATTCCCCTTCGGCAATGGACAGACAAATGCCATCCACTGCCCGGCGACCGCCAGGATACACTTTGGTCAGGTTTTCTAATTCGACCAGCATTTCGTCCATTCCATGCTGTCTATTCTACAATGAGGAAAGACATGCAACGAAAGAGCAACCCGCCCATCCGGTGATGTGGATCAAGTCACAGAAGCTGCTAGAGGATTGCTTTGCCGCGATGGTACGGGCGGTGGATCCCGGCACACTCGTCCGGCAGGCATTGCGGCGCTAAGGGAGGTTCCTCTACTTGCGCGGAGAACCGATCATCGATCTGGCACAAGCCTCCCGGGTGTGGTTGGCGGGGCTGGGGAAAGCTTCGCTGGCGATGGTGAATGCTGCGCA
>JBGOWQ010000046.1:0-8062 GCA_041478715.1 Thermodesulfobiota bacterium
GGTCGGGTTTCCCAGGGAAACTATTCCCAATTTCGTGAAAAAAGAATGCGGGGAAAGGTCGGAGGTTCGTAGCCACGCGAGCGAAAATTAACTAAGATAGTGCGATGAATCTACAAGCTAGAACACAGAGAAGGAGGGGTTTTTGTTATGAGCCAGAATCCACCACCCGTTGATCCAAATCCGCCGCCAGGCCAACCGGCCAACCCGCCACCGCAGCAATCACCCAATGTTGGAAGCCAGCCACAACAATCCTGGGGCTGGGAAGACGACCGCCGCTCCCGCCGCCGCGGCGGGTACTCCGGCGCCTGGATTTGGGCGTTTGTCCTGATCGCTGTCGGCGTCGTATTCCTGTTGCAGAATACGGGTACGATTACCTTCGGCCATTGGAATTGGTGGGCACTGTTCATCCTGATCCCGGCTGTCGGTTCGTTCGCCTCGGCGTTCAGCATCTACCGCGCCGAAGGGAAGGTCTCCTCCGGTGCCCGCGGATCCCTGATCGGCGGTTTCTTCCTGCTGGCCGTGGCCGTGATGTTTCTGTTCGATTTGGATTGGGGCAAGTGGTGGCCGATTTTCCTGATCATTGCGGGGTTGGGCGCGTTAGCTGGGTCCTTCTGGCGCCACTGAATCAAGCAGGGTTGCATTAACCCTCCCATCTTCTATTTTCGCTAGCGCCAAGGGGGTTTCCCCCTAGCTGTTATGCGTATCGCGCCGGCTCCGCTGGGTAGTATCCTCATTAGCTTACGAGCAACTGCTAGGGGAAGGCCTCGGGGTCTTCCATCAATGGACTAGCATTGCTGCCGGAGGCAGGATGATGCCAAGCAGGAGGACGGTTCCTTCCTGCCACCATGCGCTCCGCGGAGCCGGAATCCCAAGCAATCGGCTCCAGAGAGCTTCTGCCGTGTTGTCGAACAAATTCGTCAGTTGGGCAGACCGAACGAAGGCATCAGAACCCGGTCAGAGGTAGAATCATGGCAACAACCGCTGGAATGCATCCTGCAACGCTTGTGTCCGCCAACCGGGTCGACCGTCACCCACCGGGCGAGCGTCGATGCGGGTTACCGGCAGGACTTCACGAAAGGTGCTGGTCAGGAACGCTTCCTCGGCCTCCGCCAGCTCCTGCTGAGGAATATCGCGCTCTTCCAGCGGAATTCCTAGTCCTTGGGCCAATTGCAACACGAAGTGACGCGTAATTCCCGGCAGGATCCGCCAGTCCGCGATGGCCGTCACCAAGGATCCACCGCACGCAAGAAAGAAGTTGCTGGACGCTCCCTCCGTAACGAAACCATCTCGCACGAAGAGGGGCTCGTAGGCACCGGCATGATTTGCCCGAGCCAGGGCTAACACATTTGCCAGCAGGGCAGTGGTTTTAATGTCGCAGTGCGCCCAGCGATCATCATTTGAAGTGATCATGGAGACGCCGTGCTGCCGCAGTTCCGAGGCGACCAATCGCGGCGGTTTGATTGCCACCAGCAATGAGGGCGTTACACCGGTCGCGATATGGAGAGAACGAGGTGCCACACCGCGGGTCAGCTGGAGATAGATCTCGGCTTCCTGCTGCCCATTGCGATCAATCAAATCCTGGCAGATGCCCATCAGATCCACTTCTGACAGAGGCGGCTCCAACAGGATCGCGCGGGCACTAGAGACCAGACGGGCAAAGTGCTCGCGAAAAGCGAACAGGTGGCCGTGGTACACCCGGAGCACTTCGTACACTCCATCGGCGAACTGATAGCCGCGATCGTCTACTGAAATGGCCGCCTCCGATAACGGGAAAAGCCGTCCATTCAGCCAGGCGATTCCCCCGGGCTTTGTGCTTTCAGTGCTGTCCATGCAATTCCCTATGTTCTACCCAGAATGCTTCGTTTGGTTTGATTACTAGTACATCAATCGGGCCGCCCATAACCATCCCTTCGCGCACGTACAGGGCAATGATGAATGACATGCCCCTAGTGTACACGTTCTATCCATTGTTTCGGGAGATCCCCCACCAACCTGCTCTTACCGGAACCATGGTGATGCAAAGATTCGAAGATCGCATGGCAATCGGCTAGAATGGCGATATGAGTGATCCGGCGGACGACGCGAAACCAGGGCAAGTTGAAATCTGGATGACCACCCACCGCCTGTCTAATCTGGTGGACGGGATTTTCACGTTCGCCATGACCTTGCTCGTGCTGACCATTGATCTGCCAACGACGATGAATTTGAGCGGAGGTCTCTTGCACCAGGAGTTGTTCAATCAGTGGCAGGACATTTTTAATTATGCCCTCAGCTTCATCCTGCTGGCGACGTTCTGGATGACCCATCATGTGGGATTTCACAACATTAAGCGGACCGATAGCCGCCTGATCTGGATCAATATCTTTACGATGTTGTTCGTGGTCCTGGTACCTTATGCAACATCCTTGCTGGGGGATTACACCGGGGATTGGCTGGTGGAAATCATTTTCGCTCTCGATTTGTTTTTGATTGGCTTGGGGTTTTGGTCGAACTGGGCCTATGCCACCTACAAGCATCGATTGGTGGATCCCGGCCTGTCAGAAGCGCGCATTGCCCGAGGGCGGCGGCGGGGGCTGGTCGTACCCATCGTCAGTCTGGTCGCCATGGTCCTAGCCTTGCTGCTACCCGGATATAGCGCCTACGCGTATATTTCCATCCCGATCTTTCTCAGCTTGAAACCCTTTCGGAATTAGGACCCTTACTCCTTTTTCTTGATCGGGAAATAGATGTAGAGCAGATCTTTGCTGTTGTCGCGGAACGATTCCGGGTACAGTTCGAAGTCTGGAGCGTTTACCGCTTGGTAGCCGGAAGTCGGCAACCATTGCTTGATGATGAAGTCGTATGCCTGCCCGATTGCTCCGATTCCGTGCGCTTCCACCATGGCGTAGGTTTGCGCCGGGATCTCCTTCCCCACCATCCCTCCCGGAATATCCGTCAGCTCGGAAACGGGTAGAGCGGCAATGTAGTGAAAGGCTCCCGGCTCCATTGGCTCCTGGGGCGTGTAACAGATCCCGAACGAAACTTCACCCAGGGCATTTGTGAAATGCTTGATCTCCTCCATCCGCGGCATGAAATTCTGCCACATCTGGCTGATTTCCCCGTGCTCGTTCTTGCCCTGATACAGCATGCCCACGACTTGAAACGCATCCAACGTGACGATTTTTGGTTCCACAGTTCCTTCCTTTCCTTTCCATCGTTTCGTCACCGGGAATTGGACTTCGGTAACGTGGCGGGAGAAGTCATCCTGGCAAAACTCCAGATAGATCTCCCGCGTTGGGCCATCCACGCGGTAACCGTTCAGGTCAATCCACCGCAGGATGGCGGCGTACGCTTCTACAACCCGGTTCCATTGGCCTCCAACCACAACACAAGCGATCTCTCCTCCCGGTAGGATCCGTACTCTAGCCGGTCCCAAGCTCGGCAGCGCTTGCTTGAGAGGGAAGGTGACCTCGACTGGGATCCCCTCGACGGTTTCTTCGTAATAGAGGGCCATCCTGGGACCAGAAATGAGGATGCCTTCCTGACGAAAGAGCGAAGAGAGGGAATCGAACAAGCGATCCACCAACAGCTCAGCTTCCTGATAACTGGGCAAGACTTCCGCCAGGTATGCGATTCGACAGCTGGCTGCTTTCTTTAGGAGCACCTCATATGCCGGGGAGCGACCTTCCTGCTCGATCAAGGCCAACCGGGCTTCCACCCGGTCCAACAGCGCTTTCGTTTCCTCCACTTGGCGGACCACTTCTGCCTGTCGCATGCGCAGCATGCCACGCAGCTGGGTGGCAGGCAAACCTTCGGCCAGGAGCGTGGCGATCTGCTCGAGCGGAAAGCCCAGGTCTTTCAGTGCTAGGATCCGATGCAACCGCGGCAGCTGATCCAAGGCATAGAATCGGTATCCGGTCCGCCCGTGGATTTGTGCCGGCTTCAGCAACCCCAACTGATCATAGTAACGAAGTGTTTTCACAGACACATTCCCTAGGCGAGCAAACTCACCGATCCTCAACATGCCAGCACTTTGCTCCGTTTCTTGGTCATTTCTAATACAGCGTAGACCCTCCCATAAGGGGAGAGTCAAGGGGGTTCCCGATATTTTTTTGACAAACCCGCCAGAGAAAAATACGATCAAGGCAGAATTCATGGTTGGAGGAATGGGAGATCTATGAAGAAGCGGCGATTTTCCCTCATCATAACGCACATTAGGTGCCTTCTCCTTCTTGGCTGTGCGATGGCCATCGTACTATTCCTGGCAAGTTGCTCCCAATCGCCGCAAATCATCTTGGAAGAGAGCGAATCACTGGTCGGGCCAAGCGAAGTCTGGGTGCACGTGGCAGGAGCGGTACAACTGCCGGGCTTGTACAAGCTTCCGGGCGGATCGCGGGTGGCCGACGCCGTGAATCTGGCCGGAGGCCCCACGCACGAAGGAGATACCGATGCCCTCAATCTTGCTGCGTTGCTGAAGGATGGCGATAAGGTGGTCGTGCCGGCAAAAATCTCTGGTACACCCCAACCCTTCGCTTCCGGAATACTGCCCGGCGCTCCGAATGCTTCACCTTCCGCCGGCATCGGTAAGATCAATCTGAATACAGCCAACCAAGCGGAACTGGAAGACCTCCCTGGAATTGGGGAGATCCTGGCCCAGCGGATTATTGATTACCGGACCCAGCGAGGACCTTTCCGAACCATCGAAGATGTCAAGGAAGTCTCTGGCATCGGCGACAAGCGGTTTGAAGCCATTCGTGAACTGATCACAGTCGAGTAAGTGAACCCGCTTTTCAGGCGCCCTCTTTTCCTTTGGACCGTGCTTTTCCTGGCGGGCGTCATCGCCGGTTTTTTCCTCGATCCTGCCTGGCCAATCGCCGCGGCGTTTGCCACCGTTGGTCTCCTCCTCTGGCTGGGACTGATCCGGCGTTTTCATCTCAGTGTTTGGTTTCTGCTGCTGGCCCTTGCTCTTCCGACGGGTTATTGGCTGAGCACTCTGGCAAGCCATGAGTCGATTTCCCCCTGGCAGGAGGGACATACTGAATTAGTCGGTATCGTGGAAAACGCACCCCAGGTGGAGGAGGGGTCCACTCGCTTCTTCCTGCAATGCTCCCTCTCGAAAGATGAGGATCGGTTCCTTCCGCACCGAGGGAAGATTTATGTCCGGATCTGGCAGGAGCAGACACTGGAGCAAGGGGATGTCATTCGCCTAAGCGGCAAGCTGACTCGACCCAGTGATGAGTTTGCGCTCTACTTGCGGACCCAGGGGAGTTTTTGGACATTCGGCGCCAGCCAAGCGGAAACGCTTGGCAGCGCGCTGACTCCGTTCGGGCATTTTTGGCTTGATGCACAGACACAGATCAGCCAAGCGATTACTCGAGCGGTGCCATCGTCTGAAGGGCAAATCCTTGCAGGCTTGCTGCTGGGTCGAATCGCCGGAATTTCGGAGGAAAGTGCACGTCCTTACCGTGAAACGGGTACGGCTCATATTCTGGCTGCCTCCGGTTTAAACGTTGTCCTGATCGCCTCCTTCCTGTTGCTTCTGGGGCGTTGGTTGCGTCTTCCGCGACGCTGGCCGGTGCTGCTTGCCTTGCTGCTGATCCCTCTGTACGCGACCCTTTGTGGTTGGGTGCCTTCCATCGCCAGGGCTGCCATCATGGCAGAAATCGCCTTAGTGGCTACATTGGTGCGGCGGGAGAAGGATTTCCCCACCACCATGGCCGTTGCTGCCCTAGTGGTGCTGATCTTGGATCCACTCTCCCTTTTTGCCTTAGATTTTCAGCTTTCGTTTCTTGCTACGATTTGTTTATTTGCATTTCTGCCCGATCTACAGAATGGGTTGCCAACGCGAATGCCGGGTTGGCTGAAGGGTGCACTCTTCACTACACTAGCCGCTCAAGTCGGTGTGCTGCCGTTGCTGGCGTCCGTTTTCCATTCATTCCCGCTGGTGGCACCGCTTGCGAATCTACTGATCCTACCGATCGTAGCGTTGCTGACGCCACTGGGATTGTTTTCCGCTTTGGTCGCCCTTTTCTGGCCTGCCGCAGGGCAGGTGTTGCTATGGGTGCTGGGAAAAGGTGTCTGGCTGATGGACCAACTTCTGCGGGGACTGGCGCAGCTTCCGCTGGCCAACTTGATCGTGCCCAACCCTCCCTGGTGGTTGTCCCTTACCTATTGGTTAACTTTGGCGGTTGCCTTGCTGGCCTGCCTGCTGTATGCCAAACAGCGCTGGCGAAAGCCGGCCGTGGTCGTCTTGATCGCAGTCTTCCTCGTGTTTTTTGCTTGGGAAGCCTTGGTGCCGGCAATCTTCCCGCCCCAGTTGCTGCAAGTCCATTTCATCGATGTAGGGCAAGGAGATTCCATTTTGGTGCGGACACCGGAAGGAGCAAACCTGTTGTTTGACGGTGGTGCCGGTAAGGACAGCTTGCGCTATCTGGAAGACCTGGGCATCCGTCGATTGGATGCGGTGTTCCTCAGTCATTTTCACGACGACCATCTGAAAGGAATCCTGCCAATCTTGGAGCGGATCCCGGTGCAACTGTTTCTCTTTGGACCGGTAGAGGAGGCACCTACCGAGTTGCTGACTCTACTTCGAGAGCAAGGAATCCCCTGGCGAGAGGTCTCCGCAGGTTTCCGCCTGATAACCGGTCAAACGACAGTGGAAATCATTTCCCCCTCCTGGGCCGCAATTTCCGATTGGAAGATAAATGATCAATCGCTGGTGGAGCTTCTGATCTTCGGCCGGACTCGCCTACTGTTCCCCGGGGATATCGAGGAAGAAGGCCGAACTGCCCTGACTCAGAATGGGAACTTGCAGGCCGATGTGTTGAAAGTTCCCCACCATGGAAGCTCCACCTCGCTCGACGATCGGTTGTTGGATCAGGTGATCCCACGGATCGCCGTGATTTCCGTAGGACCGAATTCATTTGGCCATCCTTCTGCCGCTACCCTGTCGTTGCTGGCAGAACACCAGGTGCCTGTCCTGCAGACCCAAGTGCGAGGGACCATCCTCCTGCAGAGCGACGGGCAAACGATTACAATTAGTACAGAAAAATGAAAAACCGACCCATACACTATCCCATAGGCCGCGTCCCACCTTGCTGAAAGAATTAGACTATCTGGAAGCAATCAAACAGGTAGAAGCGGGCACGATTTTTCCGCTGTATCTGCTGCAGGGATCGTCATTCTTCCTCAAGGACCGGTTGGTAAAAACCTTGCGGGGAAAATTCCTGGTTCCTGATGGAGAATTTCGGCTGCACGACGCAACGGAAGGGAAAAACTGGCAAGAGCAAGACTCTTTTTGTTTGTTTGCTTCCCGCCGGTTAACCCTGATCAAGAACTTGCAAGATCTCAAACCATCTCTGCGCAAGGAGTTTTTTTTGTCCCTTCCCCCACCCAGCCCCGGGGAAGTTCTTCTGCTGGAATGTGAGGACGATTTGGGAGAGGAAGCCGCTGAACTGGAAGGAGCAAGCGTCAAAGAACCTGTGCTGGATCAACGCCAATTGGAAGGTTTCATCCGGCGTTCGTTTGCTGCCCGTGGCTTGAAGGCAAATGTGGATGTTTGCGAGTGGTTGCTCCTGCATACCGACGGAACCTTGGAGGGATTGGCCCATGAAATTGAAAAGATTTCTCTCTTCTTAGGCGATAGCGGCGAGTTATCCCCAGCGTCCGCCACCGAAGCGGTCTTCCCTTACGAAGAGGGAGCGGTATTTGAGTTGGTGGAGGCCGTTGTGGCCCGGGATTGCCAGCGGGCGATGCGAGTTCTGAGTTCGCTCTCAGCCAAAGACCGTGAAGCTACCGGTCGAATCCTCGCTCTGCTATTCCGCCAGTTTCGCATGGCCTACCAGTTGGCGGAGTGGGGAGAAGTCCGCCGGACGGATTATTATCGCTTGGCGCAAAAGATCGGTGAACACCCCTTTGCCGTGAAGAAATACCTGGAGCTACCCCATCGGCTTTCCCGACTTCAAGCCTTGGCCGGTCTAGAGCGGCTTTCCCGCATCGATCAGCAAGTCAAGCGGGCTGGGATGGATCCCCAACTGTTGCTGGAAGCGTTTATCGTCTCTATCGCCGTGAGGCCTGCAATAAA
>JBGOWQ010000115.1:0-4957 GCA_041478715.1 Thermodesulfobiota bacterium
ATCACCATCGGTCTACAGAAGATTCGTCCTGTGGCGAAACTTACAGGATTGTGGATGGATAGTTCCGGGCTCCATGGTAAAGGTCTCCAGGGGGGATTGTTCCGCCTCAGGCCACAGGAAATTCGTACTCTCCAACCGGGTGGAACGGAACAATCCTTGATCATCGGGAAAGATCGAATGCCCCAACTGTGGTTGATTATCTTATTACTGCCGATACTGTTTTTTGTCGTGGTTCTATGCACAAGGAGGTGCAAAAAATGAGCGAGAAGGAGATCCCCCAGTTTTCTAAACCGATTGAATCGATGTTAAGCCAGTTGAATGTGAATACCGTTTTCGGCCCTCCCTTGAAAGAAGGGGAAACGAGCATCGTACCCATCGCCGAGGTTGGTTTTGGCTTTGGCTTTGGTTATGGCTCCGGCGGGGAAAAGGAGACCAAGGGAGAAGAAAGCGATAGAACCGGAGGTGGTGGTGGCGGAGGCGGTACGGCGAAGCCGATCGGATTCATCAAGCTCTCTGCTGGAGGCGCGAAATTTGAACCGATCCTGGATAGCGGCAAAATCGCCATCACTCTTTTTATGGCCATCGGTTGGTGGGTGTTTTGGGTCTACAAGATTGCTAAACTGTTCGCACCGCACAAAACCCATCCCTGCAAATGCGGCAGATGCGGTCACCAGAGGCCCAATCCGGTAAATGAAAAGAAATAGCGACTTGACGAAATCGTGGAATTCTGTTTCGATGAATTGATTTTTGCGAAAGGAGGCGCGTTGTATGAACAAAGAGACGGTTTCTAACCACACTACCACGTGCGGATCATATGGAATTCCATCGGGCGCGCCTGCCATTCGCTGACCCCTCACGCATACCCCGTTGTTTCACAGACTCATCGACTCCACCAGGCCGTCCGAGATTGATTGTTCTTTCAAAAAATCCTGGAGGAGACATTGAGTCAAACACAGCAGAAAAGTTGGGGAACCAGCCTCCCCGGAGCATCCGGCCGAATCGGCTTGGTGATCCGAAAGTCGCTGGGACAGTATTGGGTGCAAGCTGATTCAGACACGTTCCTTTGCGCAATCTCCAGCAAACTGCGCAAGCGTTTGGTGCTATCGACAGCCGATCCTAGTTCTATGCCGCGCCGGGTCACATCCGTAGAAGGAATTCGGAGCGTGGACCCGGTGGCGATCGGGGACTCGGTGGAATTCATCCCCACGGAGCACGGCAACGGTTTGATCGTAGCGGTGCAAGAGCGGCGAAACTCGTTTCACCGTAGGGCTGCGGGCGCAATCCCGCTGGAACATGTGATCGTAGCGAATGTGGACCAGGCAGTAGTCGTGATGGCCGCTGCTGCACCGACGCCAAAATGGAGTCTGCTCGATCGCTACCTGCTTGCGGCCGACCTGGATGAGATTTCGCCCGTCATTTGTATTACCAAGATGGATTTGGTGGATCCAATCCAGTTTCGCCAGGAAGTCGGAGTCTATCAACGGATCGGGTATCCGCTGTTGTTCACCAGTATCGTTACGGAAGAAGGCCTGCAGGAATTGCAGGAAGCGCTCACCGGTTTGGTCTCCGTTCTGATTGGCAAATCCGGTGTGGGCAAAACTAGCTTGCTGAACGCACTTCAGCCAGGGCTGGGCGAACGGGTGGGTGAGGTCAGCCGTACGGACAAAGGACGGCACACGACAAGCGGCACGACGCTGTTCCCGCTGGACTTTGGCGGCTATCTGGTGGATACCCCCGGTATGCGGGAGTTTGCTTTATGGGAGCCGAAAGGGATCCGCGTGGATCGGCTGTTTCGCGAATTCCAGCCGTTTCTAGAGGATTGCCGCTTTGGTGCGGACTGTCGTCACGATCAAGAACCGAACTGCGCGGTCAAGCAAGCCGTGGAGCGTGGTGAAATTGACGATCGCCGCTACCGGAGTTACTTGCGTTTGCGCTAAATTCCCCGAGGTGGATGAAAAGCATCGTAGGAACCAGGGGTGAATGCCGCAAAAGCATTCCAGTCCCTGATCATTTCCCCCTAGATCGCGGGATGCCAGAGTCCGGATCGGTCGATCCGGTATCCTTCCAGTGGAATTGTGTGTAAAATAATCAGATAGAAACTTCTGCGGAAGGAGATCTTGTGGACGAACGCGATAAAGCACTCGACATCACGTTGACCCAAATTGAGAAACGGTTTGGCAAGGGTTCGATCATGCGTTTGGGGGAATCGACCCACATGAACGTGGATGTTGTTCCCACCGGTGCATTGACTTTAGATCTGGCACTGGGGGTAGGGGGGGTTCCGCGCGGACGCGTGACGGAGATTTACGGGCAGGAGGCCTCCGGCAAGAGCACATTAGTCCTCCAAATCATGGCCGAAGCCCAAAAATTGGGCGGAAAGGCCGCATTCATCGACGTCGAGCATGCCCTAGATCCAACTTACGCCCGTGCGCTGGGAGTGAACATCGACGATTTATACATTTCCCAACCCGATTCGGGTGAGCAGGCATTGGATATTACGGAAATGCTGGTTCGTTCCGGAGCCATCGACGTGGTGGCCATAGATTCGGTGGCTGCGTTGGTGCCCAAAACAGAATTGGATGGCGAGATGGGGGACGCCTACATCGGATTGCAGGCCCGGCTGATGTCTCAGGCTTTACGCAAGTTAACCGGAGCCATCTCCCGCTCCAACACTTGTGTAGTCTTCACCAACCAACTGCGCGAAAAAGTGGGCGTGATGTTTGGTAATCCCGAAGTCACTCCTGGCGGACGAGCCCTGAAGTTTTACGCCTCCGTTCGCTTGGAAATGCGACGTCAGGACACGATCAAAGTCGGGAACGATGTGGTCGGAGCTCGGATTCGGGTCAAAGTGGTCAAGAACAAACTGGCCCCCCCGTTTCGGCAGGCGGAATTCGACCTGATTTTCGGCAAGGGAATCTCTCGGGTGGGTTGCATCATGGATCTGGCACTGTCCAGCGGATTGTTGGCGAAAAGCGGCGCCTGGATCTCTTACAACGATATGCGCCTGGGCCAGGGACGCGAGAACGTTAAGGCTTATCTGGAAGAGCACCCGGAACTGGGCAGGGAGCTGGAGGAAAAGATTCGAACGAGTTTTAGCGGGGCCAAGTTGCCCCTGACCATCGGAGAGGAAGCACCCGGGGTCCTCGATTAAGGCAACGAGATGAGCGAAACCGAGGAATACCACCAGGCATTAAAAGCCGCGACGCATTTTATGAAGATTCGCCCCCGCAGTAGGGGAGAGGTGGCGGATCTTTTGACCCGCAAGGGCTTTTCACAAGAAGTGCAAGCGCAAATCCTGGATCGCCTGGAGCAACTGGGACTCTTGGATGACAAAAGGTTCGTGGAAATGTGGCTGTATCATCGGACGGAAGTGATCCCCCGCGGGGGGTTCATCATTAAGCACGAATTGCGCCAGCGGAAGGTGGCCGAGGACTTGATTGAAACCTTGGTGGAACCCCGTCTGGCCGAGGCAGAGCAGCCGGCGGCTCATCGATTGGCTGCCAAGAAATGGCGCTCCCTCCCGCCTACGTCGCAGCGCTATGCCAAAGTGGGGAATTACTTGAAAAGCAAGGGATTCTCTGCGTCCACGATCCACCAAGTCCTACAAGAGCTTTCGCGCTAATCGGTTCGCTCATCCCTAACTATAGATGAAAGGGATGAGAACATGATTTATCTTTGGATTGCGTTGGCTCTGATTGCTGGGCTGGCTATCGGTTACCTGATCCCCTTGGTCCTGATCAAACGTCAGGCGGTCAACGCACGGACTACCGCCCAACAGCTGTTGGCAGATGCCAAGAAGGAAGCAGAAACCAAGAAGAAAGAAGCCTTGGTGGAAGCCAAGGACGAAGTGCATCGCCTGCGAAGCGAAACCGATCATGAACTGCGCGAGCGACGAACGGAAATCCAGCGCTTAGAAAAACGGGTCACCCAAAAAGAAGAAACATTGGACCGTCGCTTAGACAACCTGGAAAAACGAGAACGCAATATCACCAACAAGGAGCAGGAACTGACCCGCCAAAAAGAACGGGCGGATCAGTTGGTGCTGGACACGCGCAAAGAGTTGGAGCGGATTTCCACGTTGACGGTGGACGAGGCCAAGCAAATCCTATTGAAGGACGTGGAGGAAGAATACCAGCACGACATCGCCAAACGGATGAAGGACATGGAGGACGTGGTACGCGAGGAAGCCGACGATCGAGCCCGCGACATCATTGTCGCCGCCATTCAACGGACCGCCGTCGATCATGCCACGGAGACCACCGTTTCCGTGGTGCCCATTCCCTCCGATGATCTGAAGGGTCGAATCATTGGCCGTGAGGGCCGTAATATCCGAGCCTTTGAAACGATTACCGGCGTGGATTTGGTGATCGATGACACCCCGGAAGCCGTCACGCTGTCCGCTTTCGACCCGGTGCGACGGGAAATCGCACGCATCGCTTTGGAAAAGCTGATCGTAGACGGCCGAATCCATCCCGCTCGGATCGAAGAGATGGTGGAGAAGGCGCAAAAAGAAGTGGAAGACATCATCAGGAAGGAAGGGGAGCAAGCGGTACTGGAAGTTTCCGTCCGCGGTTTGCACCCAGACCTGGTGCGGATGCTCGGTCGGCTATTCTATCGCACGAGCTATGGCCAGAACGTGCTCAAACATTCCCTCGAAGTAGCCTACCTGGCATCCTTGATCGCCGCTGAACTGAAAGTAGATGCCACCACCGCCCGTCGGGCAGGGTTGCTGCATGACATTGGCAAAGCGGTGAGCCATGAGGTGCAAGGGCCGCATGCCGTCGTGGGGGCGGATCTCTTGCGCAAATACAACGAGAATGCGGAAGTAGTCCACGCTGTGGCTGCCCACCATGACGATGTGGAACAAAAATCCATCTATCCGGTATTGATCCAACTGGCAGACTCCATTTCCGCCTCCCGCCCCGGTGCCCGGCGCGAAAGCCTGGAGACGTACATC
>JBGOWQ010000222.1:0-3050 GCA_041478715.1 Thermodesulfobiota bacterium
GAGGAATTCTACGTGGCCTCGATCGAAGGAGATCGAACCGGTGGTTGAGATCCTGGTGATGGAAGCCGTGAATGCGGAAAACGAAAAACACGCCAGGGCTATCCAGGTTAAGCTCCGATCGACTCGGACACTGATGGTGAATCTGCTGTCCGGCCCGGGGGCGGGAAAGACCCGGTTGTTGGAGGAGACATTGTCCCATCTATCTTCGCAAGTTCGCTGTGCGGCGATCGAAGGGGACCTCTTTACCGACGAAGACGCCCGGCGGCTGGAGCGGTTCGGAATTCCGGTGATTCAGCTCAACACCGGGGGCTCTTGCCACTTGACCGCCCACATGATCGAGGCCGCCATGGAAAAGATTCCGCTGGATGGGGTGGATTTCTTGTTCGTGGAAAATGTAGGGAACCTGGTCTGTCCTTCCTCCTTTTTTCTGGGAGAACAGGTTCGGGTGACACTGCTTTCCGTCGCGGAAGGAAACGACAAGATCCGCAAATACCCCAAGGCATTCCAGACGGCGGACTGCCTGGTGATCAGCAAGATCGACCTGCTGCCGTTTGTGCAGTTCTCGCTCGCCCAGGCGGAAGAGGACTATCGCCGGATCCGCGCCGGCGGTCTTGTTCTGGCACTCTCTGCCCAATCGGGTGAGGGCATCCGGCAATGGTTGGAACAGTTGCTGCTCTGGCGGAAAGAGGTTTCTGCATGAGCCGAACCATCCCTCTGCCACAGAAGCCCCACGAGGACATCACTTACTTGCGAATGGTCTGGACCCGGTTCCGCAAACATCATCTGGCCACGTTCGGCGCAGGGTTCTTGCTTTTCATGATCGTTCTTTGCTTCATCGGCGCTCCGATCTACAGCGCCGCTACCGGCTATGGATTGAGTACGCTGAACCTGCCCAACCGGTATGCGTTTCCCACCTGGCAACATTGGTTCGGCACGGACGATCTGGGCCGAGATGTCTTCCTGCGGATCCTCTTGGGCGGACAGGTTTCCATCGAAGTGGGCCTGCTGTCTGCTTTTGGCTCGGTCGTCCTGGGGTCGCTGATCGGCGCCGTTTCCGGCTATTTCGGCGGTTGGGTCGACGAAGCGCTGATGCGCTTCACGGATGTGATGCTTTCCCTCCCCTACCTGCCCCTTTACCTTGTTTTGGCGATGGCATTTGGACCCGGTTTCTGGACTCTGGTGGGGATCTTCATCGGTTTCGGCTGGATGGGAAACGCCCGCATGGTGCGGGGGGTGGTCCTCTCGTTGAAGAACCTGGAATTCGTGGAAGCGGCCCGGGCCATTGGCTCCTCCCCCTGGCGGATCATCTTGCGACACCTGCTGATCAATTCGATGGGGGTGATTATCGTGGCAACCACTTTGGCGATGGGGGACACCATCGTCGGAGAAGCTGCTCTCAGTTACCTCGGATTGGGCATTCAGCCTCCTCAGCCTTCGTGGGGCAACATCCTCCAAACTGCTTCCGAATTCATCTTTGCTCCCCGCAACGCTCCCTGGTTGATCGTCTACCCGGGATTGTTTATTTTTCTCACCGTGCTATCGATCAACTTCATGGGGGACGGCCTGCGGGACGCGCTGGATCCAAGGTTGAAAGGCGCGCGCTAGTTCCCCGGCAGTAGTCCTTCCGCCGTCGGTTTTGGTTTACAATACCCCCGTGGCATTCGTTCATCTACACGTCCATTCCGAATACAGCCTGTTGGATGGTCTGGCCCGGGTCGACGATTTGGTCGCCCGCGCCAAGCAACTTGAGATGAGCGCCCTGGCCCTGACCGACCACGGGGCGATGCACGGCGTGATCCCTTTCTACCGAAAAGCCAAGGAAGTGGGTCTTGTACCAATCATCGGCTGTGAAGTGTACCTGGCTCCGCGAAGCCGATTCAACAAGGAAGGGAAAGTGGACCAGCCGTACCATCTTGTGCTCCTCTGCCAGGACCTCACCGGCTACCGCAACCTGGTCAAGCTGGTCAGTCTGGCTCAGTTGGAGGGCTTCTACTACAAACCACGGGTGGATAAGGAGCTCCTGCGGCAAAACGCCCAGGGATTGATCGCTCTTACTGCTTGTCTGAAAGGCGAAATCCCCCAATTGCTGATGCGGCAGGAACTGGAAAAGGCAGAACAGGCCGCCTTGGAATACCAGGAGATTTTTGGGGCGGAGAACTTTTTTTTAGAAATCCAAAACCACCATATGGAGGAAGACAAGGTCTACTTGAACGAGATGGTGGCGTTGTCCCATCGCACCGGCATCCCTTTGGTGGCAACCAATGACAGCCATTACATGAAACGGGACGATTTTCGGACCCATGAGATCCTGCTTTGCGTGGGCACGGGCAAATTCCTGGAGGACACCGAGCGCATCTCCTTCGAAAACGACGAGTTCTATTTCAAGACGGAAGAGGAAATGCGCGCCGTGATCCCGATCGAGCGAGCCATCGTTCGCACACAGGAGATTGCGGACCGCTGCAATCTGCAGCTGGAATTCGACAAATTCTACCTGCCGGCATTCCCCGTCGTGGAAGGAGACAACCCGGATTCCTTTCTGCGGCGGCAAGCGGAAGAAGGTCTCCGGAACCGTTTCCCGGAAATTACGCCGGAACGGGAAGAACGCTTGGAGTACGAGCTGCAAACCATCATCCAATTGGGGTTCTCCGCCTACTTCCTGATCATTTGGGATTTGGTTTCCTTTGCTAAAACTCAGGGCATCAGCGTCGGCCCCGGCCGAGGTTCGGTCTGCGGTTCGCTGGTGGCTTATGCGCTGGGAATCACGGAAATCGATCCCCTGCGCTACGGTCTTTTCTTCGAACGCTTCCTGAACCCTGAGCGGATTTCCATGCCCGATGTGGATACCGATTTTGCCTCCGAACGTCGAGACGAGGTGATCCAATACATCAAACGAAAGTATGGCGAGGATAACGTGGCCCAGATCGCCACCTTTGGTACCATGGCGGCCCGGGCTGCCATTCGAGACACCGGCCGGGTATTGAAAGTCCCGCTCTGGCAGGTGGATCGGGTGGCCAAGCTGATTCCTTTCGGCTCCACCATCGCAGAAGCCC
>JBGOWQ010000101.1:0-5320 GCA_041478715.1 Thermodesulfobiota bacterium
CAGCGGGCGGTGTGGCCCTCTACCGGCAACTATTGCCGCGGCGGGGCCTTCGATTGTGCTCTCCTGGCTTGCGATGCCATCGCCATCTTACCGGAGGGCATGAGCCCCGAGCGGTTTCAATGGTTAAAAGAGATTGGTACAAAAGAGGTGATCGCGACCCCGGGCACCGAATCCAACGTGAAAGAGATCTATGACAAATGCTGGGAGCTTCGCAAGGAGCGCGGGGACCAAATTGTGATCTTCAATCAGTTCGAGGAGTTCGGTAACAGCATCTGGCATTATGCTGTCACCGGACCTGCCATTGAGGAGGTTTTCGACCAAGTAAAAACGCCCCGCTCCCGGATGGCGGGCTATATTTCCGCCACCGGATCCGCCGGCACGATCGGTGCGGGCGACTACCTGCGCGCCCAGTTCCCGTTGATGAAAGTGGCCGCGTGCGAAGCCCTGCAATGCCCAACCCTTTACCTGAATGGTTTTGGCGCACATCGGATTGAGGGGATTGGAGACAAGCATATCCCCTGGATCCACAATATCCGGAATACCGATCTGGTGATCGCGATCGATGATGAGGATCCGATGCGCCTCCTGCGCCTCTTCAACGAGGAAACCGGCCATCGCTTCCTGGAAGGCCAGGGGATCCCTACCGACCTGGTGGAAAAACTGCCGCTGCTGGGGATTTCCTCCATCTCCAACCTGCTCAGCGCGATTCGTTTGGCGAAATACTACGAGTTGGACGGAGAGGACGTGGTGTTCACTGTCTTTACGGATTCCGCCGACATGTACCGCTCCCGGATCGGGGAATTGACCGCGGAACGGGGTCTCTACCGAGAAAGCGATGCCATGATCGATTTCCACCAATTCCTGCACGGAGTCCGCACGGACTGGATCAAAGAACTGGATTATTGGGAACGAAAAGCGTTACACAACCTGAAATACTTCACTTGGGTGGAGCAGCAAGGCAAAACCAGTGAGGAGCTGAACGCGCTCTGGTCTCCCGCGTTTTGGCAGGAGACATTTGCCCAAGCCCAGATATGGGACGGCTGGATCGAACAATTCAACCAGCGCAGCGGAGTTTTGGCTCAGCTCTAGCATTTGACACTGCATAAGTGATCCCCTACAATAAAACGCTTGATTGCACCTGTTGGAGGAATTCGATGAAGACCTTTGTGCCAAACCCGGATCAGATCCAGCGGCGTTGGCTTTTGGTTGATGCCAAGGCGAAGACGTTGGGCCGGTTGGCGACCAAAATTGCGCGAACGCTGATGGGCAAGGAAAAACCAGAGTACACGCCTTTCTTGGACGTGGGTGACTACGTCATCGTCACCAATGCCCGCTATATTCGCACGACCGGAGCGAAATTGGAGCAGAAACTGTACCGCCACTATTCCGGCTACCCAGGCGGTCTGCGAGAAAGAACACTGAAGGAAATGCTCAAGACCCATCCCAATCGGGTGATCGAGCATGCCGTGCGGTTGATGCTGCCAAAAAACACCCTTGGCCGCCAGATGATGAGAAAGCTGCGGATTTATGCCGACGCGGACCATCCGCATGCTGCCCAGACCCCAGAACCGTTGATCTAGGAGGAGCCACGTGGAGGAAAGCCAACAAATTCACACGTCCGGAAGCCGCAAAACTGCGGTTGCCCGTGCTTTTTTAAAGGCCGGCACCGGTCAATTCACCGTCAACAGCAAACCGTTGGACCAGTATTTCCACCGGCAAACGCTGATCGACATGGCCAAACAGCCCTTCTCTGTGACCAACACCGTGGGGCAGTTCGATACCCGGATTACCGTCGTGGGCGGTGGAACGACGGGTCAGGCGGGAGCGATCCGGCATGCCATCGCTCGCGCCCTTCTCCGCTCCAACCAGGATTTGCATGATGCGCTGAAGCATGCCGACCTGCTCACACGGGATCCAAGAGTGAAAGAGCGAAAGAAATACGGCTTGAAGCGTGCCCGAAAAGCTGCTACCTACCGCAAGCGATAAATAGACGATCCTAAATAGATCTTAAGGAGAGGGCAGCTGCCCTCTCCTTTCATTTTCCAGACCCTCTTTCTTGGGAACGGACCCCGATCTTGTTTGCCTGCAGCAGGCCGTGTTAGAGTTAGTCCGTTAAATCCAGCAATGGTTAGGAGGTTCCCCATGGCACAGGAATGTCCCAAGATCCTCTGTTCCATCCCCGGTCCGGAGTCCCGGCGAATCGTGGCGATGGATGCCCAATACCTGGCCACCGGCACCAAAGGTTCCCCGGTGGCAGTGAAGTGGGGGAAGGGGGTGGTCTTCGAAGACATGGACGGCAACCGCTTCCTTGATTTTACCAACGGAATGGTGGCCGGCACCGGCCATGGACATCCGCGGGTGGCGAAAGCGATCCAGGAGCAAGCCGGCAAGTTCCTCTTCTTCAACGGTCCCGACTTCTACTACGAGGTCCAGTCCCAGGTGGCTAAAACCCTGGTTCAAGTGACCCCCGGCGACCACTGCAAGAAGGTATTCCTTTCCAATTCGGGCGCCGAAGCCAATGAAGCCGCCATCAAACTGGCCCGCTCCGCCACGGGCCGCAAACAGTTCATCGCCTTTCTGGGGGCGTTTCATGGCCGCACGATGGGTGCCTTGTCCCTCACCGCCTCAAAGGTGGTGCAGCGGGAAACCTTTTTCCCGCTGATGCCGGGCGTGACCCACCTGCCCTTTGCTTATTGCTACCGCTGTCCCTACAAGCTGAGCTATCCTTCCTGCGATCTCTGGTGCGCCCAGATCCTGGAAGACGTCTACTTCAAGTCCGTGCTGCCGCCCGAGGAAGTGGCGGCTCTTTTCATGGAACCGGAGCAAGGTGAGGGAGGATACGTGGTTCCCCCTTCCCCCTTCGTGCAAAGGATCCAGCAGATTTGCCAGAAGTACGGCATCCTTTTCGTGGCGGACGAGGTGCAGGCCGGTTGCGGCAAGACCGGCAAGCTGTTCGCGATCGAGCACCACGCGGTGGTGCCGGATGTCCTCAACCTAGGCAAGGCCATCGCTTCGGGCGTGCCGATGGGAGCGACCATCTTCCGGGCCGAGCTGGATTTCCCCAAGCAGGGGCGTCACTCCAATACCTATGGAGGGAACCCCTTGGCGGCCGTGGCCTGTCTGGCCACGCTGGAAGCGATCCAAGAGGAGAAACTGCTGGAGAATTGCCAGCAGATGGGACAGCGTTTCACGGACGGTCTGCGGGGGTTGCAACAAGAGTTCGAGCAAATCGGCGACGTCCGCGGCCTGGGTTTGATGCTGGCCATAGAGCTGGTGGAGGATCGTGCCGGCAAGGAACCGGCTATAGCCTTGCGCGACCGGGTGATCGACGTCTGCTGCAGCAAAGGTTTGCTGCTTTTACCCTGCGGGATGTCTTCCATCCGCTTCACCCCGGCGCTGGTGGTCAATGCCGAACAGATCGACACCGCCCTGGGAATCCTGCGGGAATCCATCCAAGAAGCGAGAGCGTCTGCCTAGAGCGTGCCTCCCGAGCTGATTTTCCACTTAGACCGGATCGAACAAAACGTCCGGCAGGTCGTCCGAACTTGCCGGGATGCCGGTGTATCCGTCTGCGGGGTAGCGAAAGTGACCGGAGGGTTTCCTCCGATCGCGGTGGCCATGATCCGGGGGGGAGTCCAAAGCATCGCGGATGCCCGATTGATCAACTTGGCCCGTTTACGCCGGGCGGGTCTGGGGATCCCTCTTCTGCTGCTCCGTTCCACGACCCCGGCGGAAGCGGAGGAAACGGTGGAATGGGCTGATATCAGCATCCAATCCTCGCTGGAACCTCTGGTGGCACTCTCCCGGGCTGCCCTTCGACGCGGCCGGAAGCACAAGGTCTTGCTTGCGGTGGAGAGCGGAGACTTGCGGGAGGGGGTGATGCCCGCAGACGTGTCCGCACTGGCGAGGGCGGTGGAGACATTGCCCGGTCTGCAATTGGAGGGACTGGCGACCAACTATGCCTGCCTGAGCGGCGTTTTACCAACAACGGAGAATGGGCGGATGTTCGTGGATGTCGCTCGACAGGTAGAAATAGCGATCGGACGTAAGTTGGATGCCCTTTCCGGGGGGGCCACAGTCAATTTAACCTTAGTCGAGCAAGGCACGCTGCCGGCCGGAATCAACCAGTTGCGGGTAGGGGAGGCCATTCTTTGCGGAACAGACACTTCCGGGCGTCGAAACGTGCCCGGGACGCGACAAGATACGGTGGAATTGCACGCTTCGGTGATCGAAGTGGAGAACAAGCCCTCCGTTCCTTCCGGTCCCCTGGGTCGCAACGCATTCGGCCAGGAACCGAACTTCATCGATCGGGGCGTCCGACCCCGCGCCCTGTTAGCCTTGGGTCGAATCGACATGGAATGGGACGAACTGCTCCCCCTGGAAGCCGGAATTGAAATTGTGGGGGCGACTTCCGATCATCTGGTTGTCGATCTCGGGGACGCCAAGAGGTCGATCCAAGTGGGAGACCGCCTGGGATTTGCAGCCGGGTACCACAGTATCCTGCGAGCGAGTGTTTCCCCCTACGTCCAGAAGAAGTTTTATCCGAAGGATTACCTGAGTGCGCAAGCGCCAGCAATAACCTAGAGGAGGATTTGAATGCGTAGAAACGTGTTGATCATGGGTGCGGCAGGTCGCGACTTCCACAACTTCAATGTGTTTTACCGAGACAACGATTTGTACGAAGTGGTTGCGTTTACGGCCACCCAGATCCCGGACATCGAAGGACGGCTCTACCCGCCCGAGTTGGCGGGCAAGCTCTACCCCAAGGGGATTCCCATTTACGGGGAGCAGGAACTGGCATCACTGATTAAGAAGTTGAATGTGCAGGAGGTGGTCTTCGCCTATTCCGATGTACCCAACGAGTACGTCATGGGCAAAGCGGCGGAAGTGATGGCGGCTGGAGCTGACTTTCTCCTGCTGGGACCCAGAAGCACCGCCATCCGCAGCACCAAACCGGTGATTTCGATCTGCGCCGTCCGAACCGGGTCCGGAAAATCCCAAACGACGCGCAAGGTGGTGTCCATCCTGCGTCAGATGGGCAAGCGCGTGGTCTCGATCCGCCATCCGATGCCCTATGGGAATTTGGCAGAGCAGGCCGTCCAGCGCTTTGCCACGCTGGAAGACCTGGTCAAGCACAAATGCACGATTGAGGAGCGGGAGGAATACGAGCCCCATATTGCCATGGGCGCCGTCGTCTACGCCGGGGTGGATTATGCAGCGATCCTTCGCCGGGCGGAACAAGAAGCGGACGTGGTGGTCTGGGATGGCGGCAACAACGACTTCCCCTTCTACGTGTCTGATTTGCATATTGTGGTCGCAG
>JBGOWQ010000056.1:0-7437 GCA_041478715.1 Thermodesulfobiota bacterium
CGCAATCTAAGAACGCCACTTTGATGAATGCAGTGGTGAAAGCCCTGAAGCAGGTGTTGTCCTCCGATGACAAATGGGAAACTGCCACGCTCTCCCTCTACCCGCAATACGATTATTCTAAAGACGGAAAGGGCGAACTGGTTGGTTTCCGTGCGGAGAACCAAGTGCTCATCACTTTGACCGATCCCACCCGGGCCGGTGAGATCGTTGACGTCGCCGTGAAGGCCGGCGCCAATACGGTCGTGGGGATCCAGTTCACCCTGCGCAATCCGGAAAACACGAAGTTGGAAGCAATCAAGCTGGCCATGGCAGCAGCCAAAGCGAAAGCTGAAGCCGCTCTTGGCGTCGAGGGAAAGCAAATCAAGGATGTGCAGGAAATCGTGGTATCTGATGGCTATTATTCGCCGCCGGTTAGTAACTTTTACAAGGAAGCGGCCATGGGCTCTTCTCCCGATGCTGCTCCCGCTCCGGTGGAACCGGGATCCATTGAAGTTCGTGTCAGCGTGAGCGTAACGTACACCTTCTAATCCTCCTTTCGGTTTTTGTCGTGGCAGAGTGCCGGGAAATCCCGGCACTCTGCGTTTCTGCGGGCATGGCGCTACAATAGCGCCATGGTGGAAAAGGAAGCATCCCAACGGGAAACGGTCCTCTATCAAACGCTTGATCGAGGAACAGTCCGTTGTGGCATTTGCCCCCACCGTTGTGTGATCGCAGCCGGTGCCAGCGGAATTTGCTCCACGAGAAAAAATGTCGATGGGAAGCTTTACAGCGTGATTTATGGCTTGGTTTCCTCCGTGGCGATTGATCCGATCGAAAAGAAACCACTGTTCCATTTCCACCCCGGCAGTCGATGCCTATCCCTTGGATCCTATGGCTGCAATCTGCAGTGCATTCACTGCCAGAATTGGTCGATTGCTCATGTTCGACCTTCGATCGACGAAAGAACGGGAGAGTTCCTGTCCCCGTTGCAGAGTATTCGGCTTGCTCAGGAAGAACGTGTCGATGGGCTTTGCTGGACCTATAATGAGCCAACGATCTGGTTGGAATACATGATTGAGGGCGCTCAATTGGCCAGGCAGGACGGGTTCTATGCGGCAGTCGTTACCAATGGGTACATCACTCCAGAGGCTTTGGCGCTCTTGGCACCGACGATCGATGCCTATCGGGTAGATCTTAAGGGTTGGAATCCTTCGTTTTGGCGCAAGATTGCAAACATCAGCGATCCCAAACCGATTTTTGAAGCGGCGCGTTTGGCGAGAAAAAGTTGGAATCTGCATGTGGAGGTCGTCACGAATGTAATTCCTTCCTACAATGATGACGATGCAACCTTCCACCAGCTTGCCGGCTGGATTCGAGAATCCCTGGGCCCGGAAACACCCTGGCATATCACCCGCTTCATACCCTACCTGGCACTCTCGCATCTGTCCGCTACGCCGCTTTCTACCTTGGAGCATGCCCGGCAAATTGGGTTGGAGGAAGGATTGCAGTATGTCTATCTGGGCAATGTGCCCACTCATCCGGCGGAGAATACGCTTTGTCCTAATTGCGGATCCCTCCTGATTGAGCGGAGTGGATACCAGATCCTCCGGCACCCTCTGGACCGGTGCAACCAATGCCCGCGCTGCCGTCTGGCAATTCCGATCGTTGGAGCAGTACAATCGTGACAAGAGGCATTCGCTTTCGGTAGCATTTTTTGCAAAGGAAAGACACATTTGGCAAAATCCCCATTATTACAGCAATGAATACACTATTAAATCCTTGGGCAGCTAGCACCAAAACGCAGAGTTCTCCATCCGCTCCGGCTCCGAGAGTGCAAGCGGGGATGTGGATCCCGCGCCGAACGGGATTGTCTTTATGGTCCGCGGCACCGATCGCCACCCGGAAGCTGGAAAAACAGCTCCAGGGCAGGGTATGGCTGCAATCTGGCGCCGTCTCCACCACCAGCCAATTGGTTTCCCCCTAACAAGCGATGCTTCCGGGAAAGATCATTTACTCACCGAACTACCGAGTCTCGCTGGAAGGCCATGTGGTTCCCACGGAGAAGTATGACCTGATCAAAGAACGGCTGATTCAAAGAAAATTGGCGGACCATGATGATTTCCTGGAGCCCGGTCTCCCCTCCGATGAATTGGTTTTGCTCGTGCATGACCGGGAATACCTGGAAGATTTGAAAGCAATCCGGGTAACCCGCCGGACTTGGAGGTCGGAATTGCCGGTCAATACAGCGGTCATTCATTCTGCCCTGTATTCCGTCAGTGGCACCGTGCTGGCAACCGAGCAAGCCCGGCAACACCGTTTTGGTATCCACCTGGGAGGCGGCTACCATCACGCATTTCCTGATCATGGTGAAGGATTTTGTTACCTAAATGATGTAGCAATTGCCGTTCGAGATGCGCTAAACCGCGGGTTTTGCCAGAGAGCAGCCGTAGTCGACTGTGATCTGCATCAGGGGAACGGTACCGCTGCCATCTTCGCGGAAGATCCTCGCGTGATGACGTTTTCGATTCACCAGGAAGACATCTACCCTACCAAAGAGAAGAGTTCGTTGGACATCGGCCTTGCTGCGGGAACCGGGGATCTCGATTATCTGCGGCAGCTAGAGCGGGGAATGGATCGTGTGGTTCGTTTCAAACCGGACTTCATTTTCTACCTGGCGGGAACAGACCCCTATAAATATGACAAATTGGGGGGACTCCTCCTGACGAAGGAAGGGATGAAACAGAGAGACCAGTTGGTCCTAGTGGAATGCGCCAAGCGCGAAATTCCTTGCGTGATTACCCTGGCCGGTGGATATGCCATTGAATTGGAGGATACGGTCCAGCTTCACACCCAGACCGTCGCCATAGCCCTCTCCCTGCAACGGAGCCATCCCTAAGCGACCGATGAGAACCGAGGATTGATGCGTAGAATCGGATTGGTGATCGGTATCCTCCTGGCCCTGGTATCCCCCTTGTGCTACGCGTCCGCAGGCTTGTCGTTGCTGGCATTTGATGCCCAATTCTACCAAGGCATGCAGATCCGGTTGGGATGGGAGAACACGGATCAATTGGCGCAATGGGATCGCATGCTGGTTGCCTATTTTGCCGGGGGATCTCTGGATCCCACCCTACAATCCCTGTTTTCGGATCGGGAATTGGTGCACTTAAAAGACATTCGCGGGTTGCTGGGTCTGCTTGTGCGCATCACCGAAGGTCTGGCAGCAATCTACCTTCTGTTGGTTGTCCTTCTGTTCCTTCTTGCAGGTCGGGAGGCCTTGCGCCTGTTCGCCGCCACCGTGTGGGTCTCTGCCATTCTGCTGCTGGTAGCCGGAGGGCTGATTGTCTTGTTTTTTGATCAGTTTTTTCTACAGTTCCACCTGCTCAGTTTTTCCAACGATTTTTGGCAGCTAGGCCCTCAGTACTTGTTGTATCGTCTTTTCCCGCCGGACTTATTCTTTCAAGCCGCCCTACCCTACCTGGCATTGGTTTTCCTGCTGATGCTGGTGACCTATTTGCTGGTCAAAACGATTTCGCCAAGGAAGCAAGCCAGGTCCGGAGGTGTTGGCGGACTTCCTCGTTCGAGCCATATCGGATCAGGTTGACGGCCGGATTCCCTTCCACCATGGCGGAAACGAAACGGTTCTCTTGCGCCAGGCAGACCATCGGCTTTCCCCAATGCAAGGCTTGGCAGATTTCGTAACCAACCCCGGTGGACGGTAGGCTGACTTCCGCCACGAAAAGGTCCGCCTCTTCTAGCCAACGAAGGTCGCGTTGGAAAATGAACGGACGAGGACATGCCCGCTCTTGGTTGAGGTGAATCGAATCGAGCAAATGCTGTGTGAGAACGGAATGCCCTTGCGCCCGAAGCTCAGCGAGGATCTCTCCATAAGGGATACCGGCCTCTCTTCCGGTTACTACGGGTAGAGCCAGATAAATCTTCATTTGCGATTCCTGTCCATGCTCCCTAAGATAGGACAAAACTTGAAAGGAATGAAGGAACACCATGCGCAATTGGTTCATCGGAATTCTGCTTGTTTTTGCCCTGGCCCTTTCCTCAGTTGCAGTGTGGGCCGATGATACCCCCCCACCACCACCGCCGGATGATACCCCTCCCATCTCCGCTATTACGGAACCAGGTAACAACGCCACCGTAACTACGAACCCGGTGATCATTCACGGTACAGCGAGCGCGAACAACAAGCAAATCGCCAAAGTGGAACTGGTCGTCGCTGGTCCCACCGGAACAGCCACCAGCCTCTGTACTCCCTTGCAACCCGACTGGTCCCAATGGGAATACCGCCTGACGAATCCGACCAATGGATCCTACACGTTCCATCCTCTGGCAACAGATTACTTTGGAATTCCGCAAGAGGCTTGGCAAACCGTTCAAATCACCGTCAATGTCCAAAACATTACCATTCTTGATACCACTCCTCCGGTATTGATCCTGCTCGACCCGGCAACCACCCAAAGCGGAACCTTCTTTAGCGGCATGCGCCAGGAATTCACGATTCTGGGCCAAACTGAAATCGGCGCCACAGTCACCATCAACGGCAGTCCGGTGACCGTGGATCCTGCGGGCAATTTCCAACTTACGGTTACGACCTCGGAAACCCCGCAGACCTTCTTGATCGAAGCCACGGATGCATCGAACAACAAGAGCTCTCTTACGATCATCCTCAGTTCAGTCTGGCCTTCATCCACGCCGACTCCGACTCCCACCCCGAGCGAGTCTCCTTCTCCCACTCCCACCCCGAGCGGATCCCCCTCTCCCACCCCCACTTCCCCACCCGGGGAATTGCGCGATCTAAGCGGCCATTGGGCTCAGCAAATCATCCTGGACATGTTAGCTCGGAATATTATCACGGGCTATCCGGACGGCACCTTCCAACCCGATCGGACCATTACGCGAGCAGAATTCTGCACCATCCTGGCCAAAGCTCTAAATGTCTCTCCCGAGACCGGTGCCTCCAGTTTCGCGGATGTCGCCGGACACTGGGCGGAAGGCTCCATCACGGCAATGGTGAGGAAGGGGTACATCAAGGGGTATCCGGATGGATCCTTCGGACCGGATCAAGCGGTCAAGCGATCAGAGATCGCCGCGATCGTAGACCGGGTGCAAATGCTTGCCCCGGCCGGCAGTCTACAAACCTTCTCGGACGTGATGCCGGATTTCTGGGCGTTTGCTCCGATCGAAGCGGCAGCCCAGGCCAAAATCCTGAACGGATATCCCGACGGCACATTCCATCCGGATCAGTCAGCCACGAGGGCAGAGGCTGTCGTCATCATCAATCGGATCCTGAATCTCTAGCCTCTAGCGATTTTTCTCCTAAACAAAACAGCCCTTGGTTTTGCCAAGGGCTGTTTTGTTTTCTCTGTCGGTTCAGAAACCGAAACTTCCGCGGATGATCTCGATCACGATATAGAAAAGGATGGGAGAGCTGGCAGTGATCAGAGCCGGACCCATGGTCAATTTTTCTTGCGACTCTAGCACGCCCATCAACAAATAGATGTGCACCAGGCTAAACAGGATCAGGAAGATGATCTTTACGGCAGCGACCGGGATCAGGGCCAGAAGGGCATAGGGTATATAGGCGATGAAGGAGGCGCTGGTGGCAATGAACAATCCCGGGAAATCGTTTCCCTGTCCCTTGAAAAACCCGGCGACAAACTTCAGCGCGCCTACCAGGAACAGGAGAAAGAAGAACTCGAAGAAAATGTCGTAGAAGAATGTCCTTGTTCCGAATTTTCCCAAGGAGATGAAGGCACCAATGCCGGAGATCAAACCCACGGCAAGCACCATCACCGGGCCGAACCACCAGATCCGAGCCTGGACCAAGGCATCGAAGGCCGCTGCCGGTTTTAGGACGAGATTCTTGAAGAACTCTCCCCAACTAAATCCTCCCGAGATTTTCCTGCCGTAGGCTGCCCCACAGTTCGGGCAGACCGAAACGCCTTCGTCTAGCTTGTTGCCACAATTCGCACAAAATGGCATCTTTGAACCCTCCTTCTTAGCACAGATTTGGAATCATTGTAGAGAGGTCCTGCCGCAAGGGCAATACTTTTAGTAAAAATGAAATAGTTTGGTGAGCACGAGATACAGCAAGGCTGACATCGCTCCGATGGGTACCACCAAGACTATGTTCACACCTAAAACTCCCCAGGGGATCACTTCTCCGATCAGCCACTGAGTCAAAAACGCTCCCAGAAATCCGGCAGCCATCGTCGCCAAAACCCCCCCGGGAGCTTTCCCTTGGGCAATCACCAGATCCAGGATAAAGCCACTGACACCACCGCAAGCCAGCACGGTGATCCATATTAACGGTCCCCAATACGCAATATCCGTCATGCTGTTCCCACTTTCATAAGAGAACTGTCTGGAGTTGTCAAATCGGAATGGGACTTCAAGGAGAAAGGTAGACTGCTTCCAGTGCCCAGAACTTGCGCAACAATAATTGTCCGGAACCGGGGTTTCGGCCGGAAACAGCAAACAGGGGGAGCAGGAATTCCTGGTTTACTTCCGGCAATGCTTCCTGGTAGACCAGGCGCAAAGAATCGAAGGAATTGGAAAAACCAGCCTGTCGCAGTGCTTGATCCAACTGGTCTTGTCCAAATATTGGATACTTCTTGAAAGGAAGAAGGGGTCGCCAATTGTAGACGATGCGCTCCAGCTGCTCACCGTGAAAAAAAACCTCAATCCGCGAGCCGGCCACCAGCAGTTCACCGGCTGTCCGATCAAATGCAATTCCGATCAGTCCTTGGGCAGGATCTACCAGGATCGTGCGAGATCCGCCGACGTCGGGAGGCCATAATTGATGTTCCTGCAGGAATTGTTGTGCTCTGACAATCGCTTCGTCACTCGACAAATCTCTGCCCGACCGTTCTTGCCAGGGGCGGTACAGGAAACCGCCGGAAGCCGACCAGATGAGTAGTTCTTCTTGCGCACCCGCCAAAAAGGTATTCTCCGTCGAGCGAATCATCAAGGGGACATCCAGACGCCAGCACAGCTCTTCCACGTAGGAGCGGTCTATCTGACCCTGTGTCCGATACACCATCAGCTCAGGCGGCAAAGAAAGGGTTCCGGTGGAAGTGTACTCCGGCGAAAGAATCCCTTGATATAGCTCCGATCCGGTTGGTTCTTCCAGCGGTACCGTGGGTAAGACCGGAAAGGCCGGCATCACGGGCAACAGATAGCGCAATCCAAAAAACGTTAGCACGATGATGGCTGCGGCGGTGACCGGAATGATGATCCGAAGCTTTCGCCAGAACCGGATGCGCCGCCAAAGGAGCTGTCCCCGTTCCGCCAGACGGCCGTCCAGTTCGGCTCGGAAATAGGCAGAGGGTTGTACGGCAGAGAGCGATGTGGCGCGCAGGTTCGCAGGCGTTTCCGGTTTTTCCATCTGGTCTGAAACAGCAACATTTCCCTGAGGCATTTCCTTGGCATCGATCGCATCGGATA
>JBGOWQ010000112.1:0-5043 GCA_041478715.1 Thermodesulfobiota bacterium
GCAGCGTTTCCGGTGGAGGCGCAGGTCACTACTTGGGCACCGTGTTCCGATGCCTTGACGATGCCCACGGCGGAGGCGCGATCTTTCAGCGAAGCGGTCGGGTTGCGTCCGTCATCTTTGACCCACAGATGTGGCGTTCCCAAGGCAAGTCGCAATCGATCCACGGGATAGAGGGGAGAGTCTCCCACCTGTAGCGGAGGAACGGGTGAAGAGGGTTCAACCGGCAACAGTGGCCGATAGCGCCAGATCGAGCGGTCCGGGTTGGCAGCGAGCGCTTCCCGGCTGAAACCCGCTGCAATCCGCCTGTAGTCATAAAGGACCTCCAGGATACCGCTTACCCCGCAAGCGGGGCAGGTGTACTCCACTTCCGCCGCAGTGTATTGCCGACCGCAACGGACGCATTGCAAGGCCATCAAGTGTTCCATCCCGTGCCCCTCTCCTGACGCGAGAGAGCGGCGGAAGCCGCTCTCTCGCGCTTTCATGCCGGTTTATCCGGACGAATCTTTTTTTATGGGACGATATGGGTTCCGGTTTCGCCCTTCAGCGCGGCTGCGATATGAACCGGATCGGTGAGGATCGCTTCCTTGCCCCCGGCTTCCAGAAACGCGATGCAGGCCTTGATCTTGGGAAGCATGCTCCCGGGAGCGAAGTGGCCTTCCTCGATGTACTTCTTGGCCTCGGCCACGGTAATCCGGTCGAGAGCCTTCTGCTCGGGTTTGCGATAATGGATGTACGCCTTTTCCACGGCGGTTGAAATCATGAACAGGTCGGCTTTGATCTGGCGTGCCAACAGCGACGAGCCGAAATCCTTGTCGATCACTGCTGCGGTTCCCTCCAAATCGCCGCTCTCGGTTCGAATCACTGGAATTCCCCCCCCGCCCACTCCGATCACCGTAATTCCGGCGTCGATCAGGGTCTTGATGGCTTGCCACTCCACGACTTCCTGGGGAATGGGAGAAGCCACCACCCGACGCCAGCCGCGACCCGCGTCCTCTACCACCGTCCAGCCCTCCTCGGTTGCGTGCTTCTTGGCTTTTTCTTCGTTGTAGAACGGGCCAATCGGCTTCGACGGTTTCTGGAATGCGGGATCCTTCTGGTCCACTACGCACTGGGTCACCACGGTGGCTGCCAGCTTGTTGATGCCTCGTTCGTGGAAAATGTTCTGCAGGTTCTGTTGCAGGGCGTACCCGATCGCGCCCTGGGTATCCGCCCCGCAGGCGTCCAGGGGAACTGTGTGCAGGACGTTGGACGCCAGCTCGGAGCGAAGGAGAATGAATCCAACCTGCGGTCCGTTCCCATGCGTCACGACTACTTCCCAGCCCAGCTCGATCATGCTCGCGATGTGTTCGCAACTCTCCCGGGCGGCCTGGTACTGATCTGCCACCGCTTGGTGCGCTTCGTCCTTGATCAGGGAATTTCCTCCGATGGCGACGACGGCCACTTTTTTCATGCTTAGGTGATCCTCCGATTTCCTTTATGATTTACTCCCGATAGCCCATGGTCAGGGCCATCACCGCTTTCTGAACATGCAGGCGGTTCTCCGCCTGGTCATAGACCACTGAATGAGGCCCATCGATTACCTGATCAGACACCTCAACGTTGCGATCGACTGGCAAGGGATGCATGTAGATCGCATCCGGTTTGGCGAGCGCCATTTTTGCCTCATCGGTGATCCAGCTCTTGTAGAGCTCCTGCACTCGTTTTCCCTCAGTCGGATCAGAGGTGTAGAGCAAGGGACCCCAGGATTTAGCGTAAACCACATCCGCGTCGCGGAAGGAATCTTCCATCGAGTCAGTCATCTCGAAGCGGGTACCGTATTGGCGGGCCAGCGCTTTTCCTTGCTCCACGATCTCCGGCATCAAAGAGAATTCGGGGGGATGAGCCAAAGTAATGTCCAAGCCGAAACGGGGCAACTGCAACAGCAGCGATTGCGCTACAGAGATCGGTTTCAAGTAGGAAGCGGCGTACGCCCAGGAAACTGCGACCTTCTTTCCTCGCAGCTGGGAACCCTTTTTCTCGATGATGGTCAAGAGGTCCGCCAAGCACTGGAATGGATGGTAGATATCGCATTGCATGTTCAGCACGGGAACGCGGCAGTGGCGAGCCACCTCGGTGATGTAAGAATTGCCGACCCGCCAATCACAATGACGAATGGCAAGACCTTGGTAGTAGCGGCCCAGGATTTCCCCAATCTCTGTAGGCGTATCGCCGTGAGCAATCTGGGTGGTCTTCGATTCGATGAAAGCAGCGTGGCCGCCCATTTGCGCAACTCCGGCCTCAAACGAAGCTCGGGTGCGTGTCGAGGAGAAGAAAAACAACATCGCCAGCGTCTTGTCGCGCAGATAGGGGTGTGATTCATGCAAGGCGTATTTCCGTTTCAAATCAAACGCCACATCAAGGACCGTCTCCACTTCTTCTTTGGAGAAGTCAAGATCACCAATCAGGTTTCGTCCGTACAACGACGTCTGCATAAGTTCCTACCTTTTCCGACCAGGTGCTGACTGAATTTGGGATACTGGTAGTATGGCACAGTGCCCATTCGCTGTCATGCCATCTCCGGCCTGAGTCATCAAAAGATCCGGGGAAAGCGGGGTCGATCTACTCCATGGCTCCCAGCACCAAAGCCAGCAGGGCCATCCGCATCACGACGCCGTTGAAAGCTTCCTGCCAATAACGAGACCAGCGCGTGATATCGACATCGGAAGGGATCTCATCCATCCGAGGTAAGGAGTGCAGGAGAATGGCGTCGGATTTGGCTTTGGTTTCCAATAGACGGCGGGTGACCTTGTAGTTATCCGGTGTCATTCCATGATCCCCGGCTTCCTGGCGGGCTTTGGTGTAATCCGGTTGCACGACGGGTTCTACTAATATCACGTCCGCTTCCGAAATCGCTTGTTCAACATGTTCGGCTTCACGGAAATTCACCGAGTACTGAGTGAGTTCGGCTTTGAAATCCGGCAAAAGGCTCATTTCCGGCGGAGAAACGAAGGTGATGGGGCAGTCAAATTGGGACAACGCATATCCCAAGGAGTGCATCGTGCGCATTCGCATATCTCCCACTGCCAACCAACGCAACCCGTCAATGCGGCCTTTTTCGCGCAACACGGTATAGAGATCGGTCAGGATTTGTGTGGGGTGTTCCCCCCATCCATCGCCGCCATTGATGATCGGTATGCTGGCCCATTTGGCGGCTTCGTGCGGCGCACCTTGCTGGAAATGGCGCATTACGATCACATCGCCATAGAACTCCAGCATTTTGACAGTGTCTTTAATGGACTCCTGGTAGAAGTCCCCCGCGCGAGTCATCTTGAAGTCCGCAAAACCAACGACTTTACCTCCCAGCCGGCACATGGCGGATTCGTGCGCCAGACGGGTGCGAGTACTCGGTTGGTAGAAGGCCGTGACCATTGTCTTCTCTTTCAGCATGTCCACGTTTTTTCGGTTTCTGGCAATCGGCTCCAGCATTTGGGCCACTTCGAAAATGCGGAAAAACTCCTGCCGTTCGAACTCCTTCAGCGACAGGATATCGCGACCTGCAAAGCTTCTCATGCGAATCTTCTCCTTTTTTATTTCCCCTGATTTCGCGACTGTGTTCTCACAGCTCCGCGGCGTGATCAGAAAACATAACTTCGTATATTATCTCCGAACTTGGGTTTCCAGCAAATCCAGTTCCGGGCAAAACCGCGATTGACCGGGGTGGGTCAACTCTTGGGGCGGCGGCGGATCAGGTGAAATCTGCAGTAGTCACGCACGAAATAATTCAAGGAATACTCCAACGCGAGTCCTTCGTTGCTGTACACCGTCTCCTCCAACAACAACAGTGGGGTGTACTTCTTCACGACCAGTTGCCGCGCCAGCAGAGGTGGAGCGAAGGTGGGCAGCAACTCCACCCGGGAGTAGGACACAGGAACTCCGCAGGAAACAAGAAAATCCATCATCGAACCTTGAAATCCCGCTTGCAATTCCTCCAGGGTGGCCAGCTTCTCCGGAATCACGTCATACATGTAGGCAACGGGTTTTGTCTCGATGGTCTTCACGCGGGCGGCGAAAAGCACAAAATCTCGAGACTCCAATCCGAATTTCTTCTGATAGGCAGCACTGGCCGACTCCCGCCCAAATTGGAGATCGGTGGTGCCCGCCTCCAAACCTTGGCGCCGCGCCAAAGAATCAAGGCTCTCCAGAACCTCCAGACCCGACTGCAAGTACGGTGGAGGAGGAGCAATCACCGTGCCGATCCCGGGACGCCGCTGGATCAGCCCATCTTCCTCAAACGAGCGGAGAGCCTCACGCAGGGTGGAACGGGAAATCCCCAATTCCTGAGCAAGTAATGGTTCCGGCGGGAGCTTATTACCACTTTGGTAGCGCCCTTGTTCGATCAAGAGCAACAATCGCTCTTCTGCCAGCAGATGCAGCGGCCGTGATCCGGACTGCTTGTGGCGCCTATTCTCCAAGTGGATTGCCCTCTGCCATACTGCAACAGTGTAAACAACGCCCGCCGATTGTCAACGCGACAAGCACCTCGGTATCCTTGCGGTCCGGTGGTGCCTATAATGTATGGGATGATTCTCTCCGATAGCGATATCCGATCCGCCATCGAGCGGAATGAGATTCGTTTCGATCCTTGTATCGATCCGGAAGTGCAGCTCCAGCCGGCCTCGGTCGACTTACGCCTGGCGCGTTGGTTCCGCACCTTCAATACGAATCAGTGCTTTCTAATCGATCCTTTGGCCGCTCCAGACTTGGAGCACGTCACAACGCTGGTTGAGGTCAAGGGGGATCAGCCCTTCATCGTCCATCCGGGCGAGTTCGTCTTGGGATCCACCTTGGAGTATGTCTGGTTATCAGCACGCTATGTGGCCAGAGTTGAGGGGCGCAGCAGCCTGGGCCGCATGGGGATTATCATTCATTCCACCGCCGGTTATGTGGACCCCGGCTTCGAGGGCACGCTAACATTGGAGATTTCCAACGTGGGGAAGATTCCGGTAGCCCTTTACCCGGCGATGCGAATTTGCCAGATGTCTTTCTATCCCACGGAACCTGTCA
>JBGOWQ010000250.1:0-2749 GCA_041478715.1 Thermodesulfobiota bacterium
AGCCGACGTAGGCCTTGATCACCGCCACTTCGCCCTGCTCCACCACCAGCATCGGCACCATTTCCACACTGATCAGGAAGGGGTTCAGCGCATAGGCGCCATAGAGCAAGGGATCGTGTTGCAGCCCGATCCGACCGCCATTGTCCAGGAACGCCTGGAAGTCCTGGTAGTTGTTGTGCAGATTGTTCTTGCTATCCAGTAAAGACTCCACCAGCTTTAAATCTCCGGCGCCGGACTGCTCCAGCGTTTCCAGGTCGGTAAATCCGCCCAACCGGCTGGCGATGTCCCCCGCAGGCAAGGGATCGCCTTCATAGATGGTGACGATACCGACGATATCCGTCACTTCCCCCTCCCGGCTGCGGGGCTGGGGTTCGATCCGCATCAACTGGAGTTGGTCCGGCCGCAGACCGAACGCTTCGGGGGTCAGTTTTCCTTCCCGGTTCAATTTGGTCCGCCATTCCGGTGAGATGGGCAGGCCGTAGACTTGGCGCTTGGTGAGGACCAGAAACCCTACCGGGTGAATTGGGACCAAGGATCCAGGCGGCAGCACCGGGCGTTGGACGCCCTTTTGTCCTCCTAAGGCAATGAATTCCCGCAGCTTGCTGAAATTGGCGAACTCCTTCTTGAAAACAGCAGACTTGGCTCCAATCGGCAAGGGAGCGCCCACCTGGGCAATGACAACACCGATCTCACCCGCCGGTACTTGCACCCATGGGTATTTCTCCACCCGATAGACCAGCCACAATTTCCAGCGCCACCCCGGCATCAACAGGTCGGCCTGGTAACCCGCTTCCCCGTGAAAGGCAGTGGGGTTGTCTTCTTGAAGTTTGTGGAAGGAAAACCGTTTAATCACCAGCCCTACTTCCGTCGGACCGATGATCCGAAAGGAGGGCAGGAAAATCAGGAGGAGGAAGACTACCGCTCCCAGGATCCAAACCAATGTTTCGTTCATTCCAGTCACCCCCTTGGGTTATCAGTGGTCATTAGAATAGTGGAAGCGGTCGGTCCCGTCTATGAAGGCATGAAGTCGGAAAGCCGCCGGACTTGGACCCCCCGCTGCTCCAACTGCGTCAGGTACGGATTGATGCCCACCATGTCCGAGCCGATATGGCCGGAGATGATCAGGTTTTTCGTGGGGTGCGCTTGGCGAAGCTTTTCCAATTCCCCGGCGTCGATATGAATATAGAGCACGGTATCGTAGCCGTGACGGAACAGGGCGTCCGCGGCTCCGAACCAACCGTTCGTGCCCGCGCCGTGAAACACGGCGATCCGGCCGGCTGGTGCATCGGGAGTGCCCATCGCTAGAACGGGTCCCAGCGGAGCGCGGGCAATCTCCGGGAATTCCAACAAGGCCTGCAAGGCATCCCCTAGCTTCCAACCATCCTTCTCACGCTCCGCCAACTTCGCCTGGAGCAGCCTGCGGCCAAGTTCGTCCAACGGGTTGTGCACGTTTAGGAACGGCATCGCCAGCGTTTCCGCCGTCAGCACCACCTCTTCCCAATTGGCCCGGTGGGAGCTGTAGAAGAAGACTTCCCGCTGCCGTTTGGTGGCCTTCAAGGCCTCCTCGGACGGCACGCCCAGCTCCTGCAGCAGCTCCGTCTGCCGATCGATAATGGCATGGTAGGTGGAAGCGGCCTTGCCCCGAGGATGATGGCCCAGTACGCAATCGCAGCCGATCTTTTGCGCGGCCAGAATCTCGGCGGAAGAGACATCTACGGCAAAGAACACCTTCCGGATCCCGGTACCCCGCACATGGACGGCCGAATCGGCTGGAATCTGGTGAAACCCGACCAGATCCAGGGCGATTTGCATCAGTTCTTCTGTTGTCATCGTTGCTCTCCTAAGCGCATTTGGAGTACCCGCAATAGCGACACACCAGGCACCCTTCCGCGTATTCTAGCGTGTTCCCACATTCCGGGCAGACGCCGCCAATGGTGCGTTTGCCGGCGGGTTCCGCGCTCGGTTTGGTGAAAAGCCCGTCGTTGGTCCGATGACCAAAGGGACCGGCATAGCCCGGACCCCAGACGCGACGGCCCATGGCCAGCGCCACGCCCTGGGCAATCGATCGAACCAGGACCCGCGTGCCGTCCGCGGAAAAATCGTTGATCGCTTCGCGCGATTCGCAGCGCCAGAGTTGCTCGACGATCTCCTGCGGGTCCACACCCGCCCGCAGGGCGAGGGAAATCAGGCGGGAAAGCCCGTCCGCTTCCTGATCGCGGGACTCCACGAATACTTCGCAAATGCCCGCTTCGTCCTCGTTGACGGTCACGTAAATCCGACCCCGGGGTGTTTCCACCCGTTCGGTGGTGCCGCGGGTCATCTTGGGCCGTTCGCGGGCGACTTTGTGCCGGCCTTGCGCCAACTCCTCCCAGTCTTTCTCCTGTTTCCCGTTGGAAGGGAGTGAAAGCACCTGCTCCTGCCGGCTTCCGTCGCGGTAGATCGTCACCCCTTTGCACCCTTCGCGAAACGCCAGGAGGAAGACCCGCTCCACATCCTGTTCGGTGGCTTCCTTGGGGAAATTCACCGTCTTGGATACGGCGTTGTCCGTATGCCGTTGGAAGGCAGCCTGCATCCGCAGATGGGACTCGGGGGAAACGTCGTAGGCGATCGGGAAAATCGCCTGAATTTCCTTTGGTACAGCGTCCATCCCGCGAATGGAGCCTCGTTCGGCAATGGCATGCATCAATTCCGGGCTGTGGAAGCCGTGCAATTGGGCGAGATGCTCGAAGTACGGATTGATCTCTTCCAT
>JBGOWQ010000153.1:0-4110 GCA_041478715.1 Thermodesulfobiota bacterium
CACCCGCTCTTCTTCTTCCGATAGGATCAGGGACGGTTGCACCGGCGGTGCTGCCAGCCCCAGTTCCTGCAGCACGTCTTCCGCCTTGCAGACCAACTTCGCTCCTTCCTGCAACAGGCGCAGGCAACCCTGGCTTTGAGCGGCAAAGATCGAGCCGGGAACCGCGAAAACATCCAATCCCAGGTCCAAAGCGAAGTCGGCAGTGATTAGGGCTCCCGATTTCTCACCCGCTTCCACCACCAACACGCCGCGAGAGAGAGCAGCCAGGATCCGATTGCGGGAAACGAAGCGCCAGGGCATCGGCCCCACCGGTGGGGCGACTTCCGACAGCAGACAGCCGGATTCCAGGATCCGGGTCGCCAAGTTCTTGTTCTCCTGGGGGTAAATTCTTTGCAGGCCGGAGCCCAACACGGCCACGGTGAGGCCCGATGCCTCCAGGGCCGCCACGTGCGCTTCCGTGTCCAGACCGCGGGCCAGGCCGGAGACGATCACCAAGCCGGCTCGGGCCAAATCGGCGCTGAGCCGGGAGGTAGCTTGCCGGCCGTATGCGGTGGGGCGGCGGGTGCCGACTACGGCGATGGCATCCCGTTCCAGGATCTGGACCGTTCCCTGCGCATAGAGGAACGGCGGCGGATCGGCCAGGGCCTCTAGCCTTTGAGGATAGCCGCTCTCCCCCCGCCAGAGCAATGCCACCCCTTCCGTCTGGCACCAGGCCATTATCTCGCCGATCTTGCGTTCGTCTGGCTGAGCCAGCAGGTCAGAAGCGGCATCCGGCAAGGGGAAGCGATCCCGCACCTGTTTCGGTTGGGAGAAAATCTGGCCCAGCGTGAATTGTTTCAGGATCTGATTCATGCGGCGGGCGCTCAAGCTCTCGGCCAGCAAGGAAAAGGCGACGTGCGCTTCGTCCATTATGTCCAATCCTCGCTGCCGCGGTATTGCATCGCTTCTGCCAGATGCGGCAGTTGGATCCGTTCTTCTCCGGCCAGATCGGCAATGGTCCGGGCCAGCTTCAACGAGCGATCGTAGGAGCGGGCGGTCAAGTGCAGGCGATCGGCTGCCTGCCGCAGGAAGGACTTTTCCGCCGGTTCCAGTGCGCAGAATTGGCGCAACAGCTTGCCGGAAAGCTGCGCATTGGAGCGCAACCCCAAATTCCGGTAGCGTTCCCCCTGGCGTTGACGGCAGCGGGTGACCCGCTCTCGCATCGAGCTGCTTTGATCGGCTCCGCCCGTGGCCACCAATTCCTCCACCGTCAGCGGCGGGACCAGCAAGTGGATGTCAAAGCGATCCCATAGCGGACCGGAAACCTTATGCCGGTAGCGCCGGATTTCGCCGCTGCCGCATCGACATTCGTGCTTGGGGTCGAGGGCAAACCCGCAGGGGCAGGGATTCATCGCCGCCACCAGCATGAACTGCGCCGGAAAGTCCGCGGTGCCGTGCACGCGGGTGATGTGGACCACCCCTTCCTCTAATGGTTGACGCAGCGCTTCCAGGGCATCGCGGCGAAATTCCGGAAACTCGTCTAAGAACAGCACGCCGTGATGGGCCAGGGAGACCTCACCGGGGGATGGCGTGGTCCCGCCACCCACCAGTCCGGCGTAAGAGATGCTGTGGTGTGGTGTGCGGAAGGGCCTTCGTTTGATCAGGGTTTCCCCGGTAGGCAGGTGCCCGACAATGGAATAAATCTCGGTTACTTCCACCGCCTCCGCCAGCACCAGGGGCGGCATCACCGTCACCAGGCGCCGGGCCAGCATCGTCTTGCCGGCACCGGGACTGCCAATCATGATCAGATGGTGACCTCCGGCCGCGGCTACCTCCAGCGCGCGCTTGGCTCCTTCCTGCCCCTTGATCTCACCGAAGTCCAGCGATTCCGTTGGTGCCTCCGTTAGATCGGCCTGGGAAGGAGGTTGCAGCGGGATTTCAAGCTCGCCGTTGAGGTAATTTGCGGCCTGGCGTAGATCGGAGACGGGAGTGATTTCGGCGCCTTCCACCCAACTGGCTTCCGCCGCGCCCTCCGCCGGTACAATGAAGCGACGAAATCCCAGTTGTTTCGCCCTGCGCACGATCGGCAGGATCCCGCGGACGATTTTGACTTCCCCCGCCAGGGACAACTCTCCCAGAATGACGGTCCCTTCATGCCGGCGGGAAAGGATCTGACCGGAGGCCATCAGCAGGGAAATGGCGATCGGCAAATCGAACAACGGCCCTTCCTTCTTCAGATCCGCGGGCGCCAGGTTGACCGTGATGCGGGACAGGGGAAAGTTGAAACCGGTATTTCGAATTCCGGCCCGCACCCGTTCCCGCGACTCCTGCACGGCGGTATCGGGCAAGCCGACCACTGTGAACGATGGCAACCCCCCGCTGATGTCGGTTTCCACTTCCACCGGAATGGCGGTCAATCCGTCCAGCACGAAGCTGGTCACCTTACTGGGCATCCGCGCCTCCCTCCAGGCAATTCTCCAAATGGATGATTTCTTTCAGCCGGCTCCGCTCATCCCAAAGGATGGTCACCAGATCGAAGCGAAGCGGCCGTTTCTCCCAATATTGTGTTCAAAGTATACCAGTACGGCGTGCACTATGAAGGGTGCAGGACAAGAAATGCGGCCGCAGTATTGATCGCGCCGCTGTTTCTAAACCTGCGCGCTTCCCTCCAGGCAGTTCTCCAAATGGGTGATCTCTTTCGGTCGGCCCCGCTCATCCCACAGGATGGCCACCAGATCGAAGCGAAATGGCTGTTCCTCCCAATGGTTCATCTTCAGGTATACCAGCGCAGCCCGCAGCAGGTGCCGCCGTTTGGCGGCCGTGATCGACTCCAGCGGATGCCCGTAGGCCAGGTTCGCCCGCGCACGGACTTCCACGAAGACCAGGGTGGCGCCTTTCCGGCAGATCAGGTCCAGTTCCCCGCCTCGAAGAAGGAAATTCCGCTCCAGAATCCGGAAACCCTTCCGGCGAAGGAACGAAGCGGCAACGGCTTCTCCCCGCTGTCCGCTATCCTGTCTGGAAGAGGTCACTGTTCCAGTCGTACACGCGGTGGAAATTGATGCGATGAGCCCCGCAAGGGCCCAATCGTTTCAGGGCGGCGAGATGTTCCGGCGTGGCGTAGCCCTTGTGTCGGATAAAACCATAGCCGGGGTGTTTGCGATCCAGGGCTTTCATCATCCGATCCCGGCTGACCTTGGCCAGAATGGAGGCGGAGGCGATACAGGCGCTTCGACCGTCCCCCGCGACGATGGCGCGCTGGCAGAGGGAAAGCCGGGGCACCAGCCAGGGGCCATCCACCAGGACCAGGCGGGGAAGTACTGACAAGGCGCGCAAAGCGCGCTGCATGGCTAGGAAGGTGGCCTGGTGCATCGAGCGGTGATTGATTTCACGCACGGTGACGATCCCCAAACCCCAGGCGACGGCATCGCGCACGATGATCCGATAGAGGGCTTCCCGTTCCCGGGCTGATAGCTTCTTGGAATCGTTGACCGGGCATTCGCAATCCGGCGGACTCTGCCAGATCACGGCAGCGGCGACCAGGGGGCCGGCCAGGGGGCCGCGACCCGCTTCGTCCACGCCGGCCACAAGCTGATATTCCTGAATCAGGGGACGGTCAAACTGCCAGAGCGGGGAGTCTAGAAACCCCACTGGAGCCGACCGAACGGCCAAAAGACGAGCAGGACTTTTCCCTCCAATGTATCGATCGGGACCGGACCGAACATGCGGGAATCCGAGGAATTGGTGCGGTTATCTCCCATCACGAACACCTTGCCGGGTTCGATCTGGATGTGATTGTACTTTCCGCCGTTGGTGGGACCCTTGGCATAGGGCTCGATCAGTTCTTCGTCATTGATGTAGACTTTGCCGTCCTTGATATCCAGCATGTCCCCCGGCAGCCCAATCACCCGCTTGACATAGTCTTTCTCCGCTCCCTGCACCGGCGGTAAAAATACGACCACGTCCGTGCGGCCGGGGCTTCCCAGTTTGTAGGAGAGTTTGCTGACCAGAATCATGTCCCCCTCTTCCAAGGTAGGGATCATGGAATGGAGGTGCACTTGATAGGGCTGGACCACGAAGGTGCGCAGGACCAGCGCCAGGATCAGAGCCACCAGGATCGTTTCCACCCATTCC
>JBGOWQ010000086.1:0-5679 GCA_041478715.1 Thermodesulfobiota bacterium
GCCAAACAATCCTCGTCGATTGGAGCCCGATCGCAAACGGTGGGTTGTGGTTCCTTCGCATGCTCGGATGCTGCACAAGGCTCTCAACGAGAAGCAAACGGAATTGGCCGCAATTTCCGAGCAGTCTCCTTTCAATCAAATGCAACTGAACCTGAAGTCACGAAAAAGAGGAATCATCGCTTCCGGCATTGCCTACATGCACGCGCGACAGCATTGGGACGGGGAATCTTCCTTGCTGAAGATTGGAACCTATCCGCTGCCAATGAAGATAATCGGAGAGTTTCTCGATTATTGCGATGAGATCTTTGTGGTGGAGGAAGGAGAACCTTTGATCGAGAAGTCCCTGGCACGGCTCTCCCCCAAAGTGCACGGGAAACTGGACGGAACCTTTCCCCGGGAATGGGAAATGACACCAGATTTGGTTGCCCAAGGGTTCAAGCTTCCCTATTCCCCTCCTGCGGCGGAAATCGATTTGCCACCGCGCTTTCCCGGTTTTTGCGCAGGATGCGGCTATAGTAAATCGTTTGCGGCATTAAAACGGCTGGGAGCACCAGTAGTGAATGGGGACATCGGGTGTTACTCGCTGGCAGTTTTTCCTCCGTTGGAGACGATTGACACCATTGTCTGCATGGGTGCCTCCATCGGCATGGCTTTGGGCTTGGCATACGTCGGGGTAAAAAAGCCGGTGGCGGTTTTGGGCGATTCCACCTTCTTCCATGCGGGTCTTCCTCCAATGGTGGAGGCTGCACACAACCAGGCGGATCTCCTGATCCTAATTCTGGACAACGAGACCACTGCCATGACAGGAGGGCAACCCACACCCGCTTGCGCGGGTGAAGGAGTGCGCTCTGTCTCGTTGGAGCAGGTATTGGCAGGATTTGGCGTCCCTTTCCGCGTTTTCAATCCCTATCGGCCTGAAGCAGAATTGGATCAGATCTTCCGTGAAGCGTATCAGCAGGCAGGACCCTTTGTTCTGATCTCCCGATCAGAATGCCTAACCGAAGCCAAGAGGAGAAAAAGATGAACAAAGTGGACATCGTCATCGCTGGCGTGGGCGGACAGGGAAACTTGCTGTTGGCAAAACTGATCGCCGAGGCTGCTCTGATGGCCGGACTGGAAGCGAAGCGCTCCGAGATCAAGGGGCTCGCTCAACGCGGTGGTCCCGTGCAATCCCTGGTGAAAATCGGTGAGCAAGTCTGGAGCCCTTTGGTGGAAAAGGGACAGGCAGACCTTTTGCTGGGCCTGGAATTGGTGGAAGCATTGCGCAATGTACAATTCCTATCCGTTACCGGTCACGCCATCGTCAGTCGAAATTTCGTTCCCAACCCCCTACCCTTCTCGCAACCGGAAATGCTGGCTCGGGCCCAACGTCGTGGATTCATTCTAATCTCCGCGATGGACTTGGCCAAGCAAGCCGGTAACGCTCAGTCCACAAATATCGTAATCCTGGGAGCCGCTAGTCATTTCTTCCCCTTTGGTCCGGAGTTTTTCCAGGAAGCATTGCGGAAGAACGTGAAGCGCTTCCTGGAGGAGAACCTCCAAGCGTTTCAATTGGGCCGGGAGGCCTTACCCCTTACGTAAGGCGATTGGCAGCGGCAAAACCCGAAGACTTGCTTTCCTTGCAACGCGGAATCATTGTGGAGGGACGGGTCGTCTTTGGTGAGAATGCAGCAGCACTCCAATCGGGATGACAGATAAGGGGAAGAGTGAATTCTGCTGTGATTCTGGCAATGGCCGCATGATCGAAAGCGCCACACTTCCGCCTCTTTGCTGCGCTGCGCTCCTGCTCATGATACATTCGAAAGGATGAACAATGAAGGCATTTCACTTGCCTTGTCATCCCTGCTGAACGAATACCGCCAACGGGAATTCGGTCGTGGTCTTGATCTGGAAATGGTGCAGAGCGAAGAGGCCTATGCCCGAGTTTTTCCCGTGATCACGTACCGGGCGGTGTCGAACGATCTGCAGAGTTACTTTTCCGGTGGGTCTCTCTTTTTTCTCCGCACCCGCGGTTTTACCGGTTCACCCAAGTTGATTCCCTTCTCGGACAGGCTCCTGGCAGCTTCCGTCTCCTCCTTCTCTCGCTGGCTGGTTGACCAGCTGGGTCCACGGGCACTGGCCCTATGCTTGGAACCGCTGGTAGAGGAAGCGGTAGATACAAGTTGGGGGACCTTCCCTTCGTTTCGTGCCCTGCCGAAACAGCTTGCGGTCGCCAGCGATCGCATCGTCCTAGTGGAAGGGCAGACAAACCCGACGAATGAAACGGAGCGATGGAATCAATTGGCTGAGCGCTTGCAGGAATCCACGACAATTCTGATCGGTTCCGCAGCGCTGGCCATACAATTCCTCCGGTTTTTAAAACGCCGGCGATCGCAAGCGATAGGCTATTTCCGAAAGGCGTTGCTCACCGGTCTGCCGGAGGTAGCGAGTTTCTTTGCCCCGGAATTGAATCGGTTGGCTCCAACGATCGAGTTTTGCGAATTCTACAGCGCCGCAGAGGGCATGTTTGCCTGGCAGGTCGATGAACAGTCGGGGCTCTCTTGGAATTCCTCAACCTGCTTTTTCGAATTGGAAACCGCCAAAATCATCAAGCCTCTCTCCCGGGCAGTGCCGGGGGAAAGCGGAAGCTTGATTGTCTCCAGCGAAGTGTTTCCGCGCTATCGGATTGGTGATTTTATCCTTTGTCATCCCAACGGCCGGCTGCAAGTCCTGGGAAAGGATGGCCGCACCACTCGGTTTGGTCACTATTTACATCACTTGTTCCCCTCAAGGAGTTGAGCAATGGAATTACAAGAATTGGTTGCCTTCCTAGATCAGTATCTTCGAATTCAGCAGATTCCCGACGATTCGTTGAATGGGCTGCAGGTCACCGGAACCCATCGGGTATTGCGGATTGCTTCGGCCACGGACGCCAGCTTGTTGGCATTTCGGAATGCGGCGGAACAAGGTGCGCAGATGCTTTTGGTCCACCATGGTCTTTTTTGGGGGAACTCGTTTGCCCTGGTGGGCGTTCAATACGAACGCATGCGCGCACTCTTGGCAGCCGAATGTTCCTTATATGCTGCTCATTTACTGTTGGACCTGCATCCGGACGTCGGCAATAACGCGGTCCTGGCCCGTATGCTGCGCCTGCAGGAACTTGAGCCCTTTGGATTCTATCATGGGGTTGCCCTTGGCTGGGCCGGAACCTTACCCATTGTCCTTCCACTGGAACAACTTCGCCGGCAGCTGGAGCGGGAATTGCATAACCGGATTGAAGCTTGGCCCTTTGGCAAAGAGAGTGTTCGTACCGTGGCCATCGTCTCGGGTTACGCTGATGATCTATTGGTGGAAGGCTTTCATCGATACGATCTGTTGATTACCGGTGGAGCCGGACCATCGATCTTTCGGTTGTCCCAGGACGCCGGTCAAAGCATTCTTTTCGCCGGTCATTACGCTTCCGAAACAGTTGGTGTTAGAGCTTTGGGGGAATTTCTGGCGACTCGTTTTGGCCTGGAACACGTCTTCCTCGACTTGCCTTGCCCCTATTGATACACGATTCCTCGTCGGCAAGCGGCGAATCCGGCCTGCTGGATTGAAACGACATTCGCCCACATCCGTTGGGTAGCTAGCTTGGTACGATGGTTTGCCAAAATGGGTTCTCATCGAGTTGGGAGAAGTCTTTCAACTGAATCGCTGCACCAGGAGCTATGTATTGCCGTCGCAGGGTATCGCCCGCGCAAAGGTCCTGCCACCATCGAGTCCCGTATTCCCGTTCCAATTTCCGGCGTAGTTCTTCCATCCGAATCTGCGCCAAGAGATAGGAGGGCGTGTACATATCGTACATCGATGCCACATGATGAGTCTGCCAGTAAATCCCCGGCAATGGGAGACCCATGAATTGCTGCGCCAGTTCGGCATAGAGGGCATCGGCCTGATCCATGGTCAACTGATCCTGCCAGAAGCGGACCTTGAGCATGGAGTTCACACCGTAAAACACCAGGAAATAGAGAAGCATGAACCGATTCCGTGTCACTAAATCCCGCGCAATTTCCTCTGGAATGCCCAATTCCTCATGTAAGAAAACGGGTTCTGTAGCCAGCGCTTCAAACAAGGTGGAGAATATCTCGGCGATTCCGTTCGGAACAAGGTAGCGATGGCTGAACGATTGCTTTTCGTCGATGTTGGCAAAGTGCAGAGCGTGCCCCATCTCGTGCATGAAACTCATATAGTCTGCTACAGGGCTGGTTGGCTGGAATAGCACCCGCACGTCTGTAGGGACCTGGACCGCGAAACAAACAGGAGAAGTATGCTTGCCTTGTCGAGCCGACCCATCGACCCGAATTGCTTGGAGGTTGAATCCCATCCGTTGGAATACCGGAATGAGCTGTCCGGTCAAATCGACCTGCAAATATGGATCCAATGGTTGAAAAATCGCGCTTCGGAAAACATACATGTCGTCGAAATACTCGATTGGCTTGCCCAGAACCTCCTGTCCAAAGCGGTTCCCTTGCTCCAGGAAGAATAGCTTGGCTTCGAGCGCTAATCCTTCCACCAGCTCCACCAAACGCGCCAACGAAATTTGCTCCTGTTCCAGGTATGCAATCAAAGGTGACAAACCGTAAGGCGCGAAAAGCTCTTGGGAAAGGGCGAAACGTTCTTCCAGCAGCGGAGTCAATGCTTTCGCCTTCTCCATCAGTCCGTCGAACGCCTCACGTCGTTTGCTGGGTTCTGTCAGATGAATTCGATTGTAGCGGCGCCAATTGTCCAAAGAAACCCGCGCTTCCTGGATCTGGATCGCTACTCTCTCATTCCGGCAGCGATAGATTTCATTCTCCATCCGGGTGTAGTCGGATTGGCGCGTGCTGGTGATGGTCATAAACAACAAGGACCGCAGAAATTGCTCGGGTGGGATTTCATCCAGGGCTTGCCGGGACAGCGCCTGAATCTGGTGTGCTGCTTCTGCAGTCAACCCTTCCGTTTCGGCTCATTCGGCACTATGCTTGCGCCTGAAGGGATGCTGCCGTGATCTATTGGAATAGTCTGATTTTTCTTGCGTTCGCCATTTTATTGGCAGTGCCGCTGGCATGGAGAGGGATCGGCCGTTGGCGGGTATGGCTGGCCCTGATCGCCGGGAGCGCCATCTTTGTGATCATCTGGTATACGCAAACGCCGATCCAGAATTGGTTGATTCAATGGAGCCAACAGCAGAATGCTTTGTTTCAAGCACTCTTGTTAGGTTTGCTGAACGGATTGTGGCAGGAAGGATTCCGTTTCGCCGGTCTTTGGGCCTATGGCCTCGCACTGAAACCCGGGGATTGGCCTTGGGCAGGTGCTACTTTTGGCCTGGGGTTTGCCGCCACCGAAAGCGTGTTCATTCTCTTTCAATTGGAAAGCACCGCCGCGGACTCGGGCTTGTCCCTGACGCCCGCACTCCTTTTTGGGGATGCATTGCCCCTCACGGTAGAGCGGTCGGCGCTTACCGCATTCAGCCTGTCCATCAGCGTCCTGCTTGGCATTGGATTCTTACGCCATCGTCCGGCTGGCACCTTCGTACTCGCCCTGCTTACCCATTTTGCACTCTCTTTCTTCGCGTTGTACCGCAGGCAGTGGGGCCTTTCGATTTGGACAACTCTGGCGATCGTGGGAATCATCGCTCTTTCTTTCTACTTGTGGGCTTGGTTTGCCAGTACTCGCTTA
>JBGOWQ010000136.1:0-4428 GCA_041478715.1 Thermodesulfobiota bacterium
GGGACCGGCACCGCCACGCCCATACCGACTCCCTCAGCCACAGAACCAACCGCCCCAAGTCTGACCCCCACGGTCACCGCCTCCGGGGTCGTGATTGCAATCATCATCGACGACATCGGCTACAACTACGGCCGCGAGATTCAAACCCTGATTGCTTCCCCCTATCCGATTACACTGGCCATCCTACCGGAAGTGGAGTACGGTTCTCAGATCGCTGAGGATGCAGTGGCTGAGGGTAAGGAGGTGATCATGCACCTGCCGATGGAAAAGGCCTTGGACATGCCGGGAACTATCTACACCTGGATGGGGGAACAGCAAATTCGGGATCTACTGGCGGCCGACATCAATGACGTGCCCGGTGCCGTTGGGATCAACAATCACATGGGAGTAGCCGGAACGTCCGATCCAGCCACGATGAGGACCGTAATCTCCTTCGTCCGGGAACGGGGATTGTTCTTCGTGGATTCCTTGGTCACCAGCAGCTCCGTGGTGTCTCAAATGGCGGCAGAGCAAGGGATGTCGGTACTGGTGCGCGATGTCTTCCTCGATGGGGAGAACAGCCATGAGTATATCCGCGGCCAATTGCAGCGCCTGCGCGATGTGGCGTTAAGAAAGGGATTTGCCATCGGTATCGGTCACATCAGAAGCGAGGGGATCGCCGACCTGATTGGTGAGGCAGCGGCTGCTTGGGTGGCAGAGGGAATCGAGCTGGTTCCCGTTTCCCACCTGTTGCGTTTTGTTGGGGGCTAGTGGGGTGTGGTTCACCTCAGAACTCTTGGCAAAGTATTCGGTTCCGCGCTACACGCGTTGGGCATTTCCCAAGGCGATCCCGGATGCAATCTTTTATGACCACTGCGATCACCGCAAACCATACCCAGGCGATCAGGGGATCCAGTTTGTTCCCGTGTCTGGCATTCCCGATTTCTACTTGGAAGCCTGTGGCGACGGATAGGTGACGGGTGTGACAGTCGTGTTCCTGCAGCCGTGACGGTCATGAGGGTCTGCTTTTCTGCCTAGAGGTCCTCAGTGGTTTACCCACTCGCGTTTGATATTGGCTACGGTCTTCTCAGGAGTCATAAATGCCCGTACGGAATTTCTGCGGAATGGCAGAGCAATATAGGAACAACTCTGCGGCCTCGCATTACTTACAGATGGCTCCCATGGTTGAAAGTACGGTGTGGTCGCTGGCTTGACCAGGTTAGAACCTGTTTGATGTGCTGCGAACCTTCTGAATTGAAATAATTCATTTCTTCTGTCTCATATCCCCCCAGCCTGTTGATAGTTCCTCCAACTTTTCCCAATTCGCCATCACATTACTCATGCCCCAGTACCTTTCTATTTGAGTTCCAACACTATTCCGGGGTATAACCGGAAAGGCTGGCATTCTAATCTTTACCGAATCTTCACGGTTCATTCTCCTCCTCTTCACACGAAGGTAGTGAAATGGACAGCGAAATCATGTACGAGTTGAAAAAATGACCGATGAGAAGTTGCGGATAAAACGCATCTTTCGCGGACGGGGGAAAAAGAAACGAAATCTCCCCGCTGACCTGATTTATACCGGAAGCTTATTGCTCCTTGCTTTGCTCTGCTTCTTTTTTCTGCGACCGGCCGCCAGCGAGACCTTTGTATTCGGGTTGAACGAGCCAATCGGGGTGAGTAACCAAGGATCGCACCCTACCGGTTTCCCCAACCCTTCCTCCGCACCAACAACGACTACTACTGATAACAAAGGAGAATTAGTGATTGGCGAATTAGATTGGCCTATCGCTGGAGCTGGAGAAGATGATATTGACGAAGACGGTCTTTTCGGTACTTACAGGAGCCACGAAGACCGGACTATGCACGAAGGGATCGATATAGGGGCAGACAAAGACACCCCTGTTAATGCCGCGAAAGATGGAGAAGTAATCTTTGCGGGGCCGCGAGATGCGTATGGAAACCTTGTCATCGTGAAGCACATGGACGGAATAGAGACTTACTATGCTCACCTGAATAGTTATAGTGTTGTGGTGGGCGATCAAGTTCAACAGGGACAGACCATAGGTGGGGTTGGAAATACAGCGTATGGGGAATGGGCTGATCCTTACATGGAAGACCATTTACATTTTGAATATTGGGTCAATGGTAAGGCAGTGGATCCATTGATCTATTTGTCAACAGGACAATGAAGCAATGAGCCAACAGAAGAAAGGCTCCGCTGCCTCACGAATCTCATGGATGTCTCCCAGAGCTTAATAAGCGGTGAGGTGGCTGGTTTGACCAGGTTAGAACCTATTTGATGGTTTGCGAATTTTGAGGTTTATAGTACATCGTTTTCTCCCGAACTCGCCCACACCCACTCGTTAGCACTCCAGCGGCCTTCCCGGCTTGAATTTCACCATCAACTCCTGCCTTGATTGCACACAGGTCTGCATCTGTTGCCCACAAGGTGAAGTGATCAAAAAATGCTCACTTTGGGTAAAACTCGGGACTGATTCTCTTTTCTAAATATTCCTTATTCGATCTTGGTATAATTTAGTCTTCTAGTTGGCTCTGGTGGCTAATACTGTGCCGAAGGGGCGAGTCAAACGCTGTACCACTGGTCCTGGAAGGAAAACTAACAATAGGCATTAGATAACCTTTTGTTTGAAGAATCCCGATATATCCGGCGACAGCCTGAATTGCCTCGCAATGACAGTTGCGATCGTAGGAACCGCGACTTACATTAAGAGCCAATGAATACTACCCGAAACCTCTCGAAAGATGTATTCGTTTTTGATGTGGCTTCCGTCTGCGATGGGATTGTACATTTCCTGACGGATACCATGGTCGCCCTGCGTCGGCAAGGGATCCTCGTTCCCATCTCTGGCGGATTGGATTCCAGCACCATTGCTGCCTTAGCCGTCAAAACTGTAAGCTCGGCCAACGTAATCGGATTGATGTTACCCGAGCGACAAGGAAATCCTGATGCAGAGCGATTTGCCGGTCAGATGGCTCGGACATTGGGGATCCGGGTAAAGAAAATCGATATCTCACCCATTCTGGCGAGAACGGGCACCTATGACTTCCTTCTTTCGCGCATTCCCACGAAAGGATTGCGAGATCAGGTCGTAAAGGCTTATTGGCGCGTTGCCGACTCCAACCCCTTTTTGGACGCTGTCCGCGGGTCTCGAAATGGAATGCACCGTCGCGGCTATTCCGTGATGAACTCGAAGCAGCGGGTGCGATTGGTAGTGACGTACCGGGTGGCAGAAGAGATCAACTACCTGGTAGCGGGTGCCGCCCATAAGTCAGAGGATTTGCTCGGGCTCTTTGTGAAATTCGGCATCGATGATGTCGCGGACGTGATGCCGTTAAAAAATCTGTACCGCAGTCATATCCTGCAGCTGGCCAGATACTTGGGTGTGCCAGACGAGATTCTCGACAGGACACCAAATCCCGATATCATTGCCGGCATTTCCGACAAATACTATGACATATTGGGCATTCATGCCGAGACGATGGACCTCATTCTGTATGGGTTAATGGAAGCCAGGATGGAGTGCGCACAAATCGCGGAACAGCTGCAGATTCCCGTGGAGAAAGTCCAAGAGATTCAAGAATTGATCCGGCTGACTGAGCATATGCGCCAGCATTCGATGGCACCGGTGATTACCACACAATCCCCAACATAGATTCTTGGAGAAGACAGGTTTTGGATCGGGTTTCAACAGTGGGATTTGGACTCGTTGATTTTCCAAATCCCCAGGGATCCAATCATATTGAATATGAAAGACATTGATTTGCAGTGTCTCTTTTCATAAGTTTTATATATGCGGCCACCAGCCGCAAAAGTACATTTCAGGCTGTACTAAGAATGGAGGGTGATTCAGATGGGTAGTTTGATGAAGATCATCCAGGAAAGACACTCGAGCAGGAGCCAGTTCGACCCAACTAGACCCGTCTCAAAAGACAAGCTACACAAAATCCTGGAATCAGCACGCTGGACCCCAACAGCGCACAACATGCAGAACTACGAGATCATCGTCATCGATGCTAAAAAAGTCATTGAAACGATCGGAAACATCAAGTCCATGCCATCAGAGGAATTCATCAGAGAAAACTTCGAACAAATGTCCTTGTCAGAAGAGGAACTCCGCAAAAAGAAAACAGGCATCCTAGGCAACCAGTTCCCGCCAAAATGGAGAGACGCTTCCAAACTCGATGAGGCAATCAAAGAAAGAACGCCCTCTCTCCTAAACTCTATCATCAGAGGAGGCCAAACCATATTGCTTGTGATCTATGACAAAAGAAAAAGAGCTCCAGCATCCGAAGGTGACGTCTTAGGTTTCATAAGCCTCGGCTGCCTGATGGAAAACATGTGGCTCGCAGCCCACTCTCTTGGAATCGCGTTCCACATCATGAGCGAATTCGGCGAGGATCCTGTGGAAAAAGAGGCAAAGCATA
>JBGOWQ010000073.1:0-6185 GCA_041478715.1 Thermodesulfobiota bacterium
AAGGAGACGGCCATCTTTATGGAATTGAGCCGCTGGGCTCTGTGGAAGTCTCAGGGGAAGGCTCGGTCGTATTGATCACCGGGAAGTTACTCATCTCCTCGCTCTCCGAAGGTATTTCGGTGGTCGTTGGAGTAGCGGTCTCGGCCGCCCATGGTTCTTCCAAGACTTGCATCAATTGCACCAGCGCAGGTTGGTTTACAGCCCAGTAGCTAGTTCCGCTTACGGGTTCATCGTAGAATTCACCCGGTACGATTTCCATCCGGATCTCGTTCATCCTCAGGCCGGCAAACACCTTGGCCAGCTCGATCGCCTCGTCAATGGGCAGGTTGGTTTTCATATATGAGGAAATCTCGTCGAAAATAGCTGGAATTTTCCCGACATTTGAAAGGGTGAAATGCTGGTCAATCAGCGCCGTGATGAATTTCTGCTGTTTCTGTACCCGGGCAATGTCGCCTTCGGGATATCCACGGTAGCGGACGTACGCCAAACTTTGCGTACCGTCTAAATGCTGCAATCCCGGGTAAAGATCGATCTCTTCCCATGGATAGTACATCCGCTCCTCAACATTCAGATCCACTCCCCCTAGAATATCAATTGCCTTCGCGAAACCATCGAAATTCACCTCAATATAGTAGTGGATTGGTCTGTTCACCAATTGCGACACCGTGTCCGAGAGCAGCTGGATTCCGCCGAACGAGAGGGAGGCATTCACTTTATCTTGACCGTATCCGGAAATATCCACCAAGGAATCGCGTGGAATGGAAAGGAGGAATGCTTCGGGTACAGAAGGATCCAAGCTCCCGTAGATGATCGTATCGGATCGGGCATCAAAGCCGGATGCGATTTCCTCAGGCCTGGCATCAACACCAATGAACAGGAAATTCGCGCGTTCACCAGGGATGGGTGTTGGAAGCTCGATCGGTGGTTCCCCATCAGAGTTTGGGGTGTTCATTGCCCGATATTTCATGTAGAACCAGCCAATCAGAACACCAATAATCAGAATCAAAACCGATATGCCGAGAACCAGAATTTTCTGGCCCAGACCCGGGCCCTTCCGTCTCATAGGAGGCATTCTAGGTGGTTTGCGGGGTTTCATCAAACTTTTCTCCGGCGGAAAGGCAGGCGACTTCTGGCTTTCTCCAAGATGGGAAAAATCTCCTTAACCCGCATCAAATACAGCAGGAACCCGTAGATTAGCAAACCAATCAGGATCAGGATGACTGTTTCTGCGATCCGCGCCACCACAAAACTGGGATCCAGGAAGAGACCGGCCAACCGGTCCAACAGATAGCAGATGCCCCCCATCACTGCTGCGGCGGCGATCATCTTGCCCAAGGAAGGAAAAATGGAACGGAGTCCAAGAGGTCCGATTTTCTTCCGCAGGAACAAGATCATCAAAGCCATATTGCAGAACGCGGCAACAGTGGCAGCAAGAGCCAATCCACCGACACCGAGAGGGCCAATCAGCAAAAAATACAATGCAATCTGCAGGGCCAATCCGCCGAAGGTGATCAGCACGGGAGTGAGCGTGTCCTGCATTGCGTAGAATGCGCGGAACAAGACCATCAAAGTCGCATTGGCAAGCAACCCGGGGGCATATAGCGATAAAGCAAAAGCGGATATGGAGGTACCAAATGCGGTGAATTCCCCGTATTGATAGAGAACGCGGGTAATCGGAATCGACAAGGCGATCAAACCTGCTGCAGAAGGCAGGATGAAGAGAGAGATGGCACGAATCGCCCAAAGAATGCTCTCCTTGGCTTCCTTATGCTGGCTGGAGGCGAGCTGGCCCGTCAGCGTGGGGTAAACCGCGGTCGTTACACTCATGGCGAAGATTCCCAAGGGTAATTGCACCAAAACCCCGGCATTGCGCAATGCGGTGAAGCTGCCGTGCGCAAGGTAGGAAGTCAAACGTGCCTCAAAAAATGGTGAAAGCTGATCAATCGCGGTGGCTATTAGCAATGGAAGCGCCAGGAAAGCCATTTTTTTCAACTCTGGGCGCCACAGTGAGCGCCAATACATCTTAAATCGAATCGGAAATAGGCCCGGTAGCTGGGAAGCAAACTGAACAAAGCCGGCGATGGCCCAACCCCAAGCGGCAGCCTGAATCCCCATCGATCGGCCGAATAGCCAAATAAACAGGATCAATATTGCATTGAATCCAACCACCGCCAACGCGGGGAGGGTGAAATTCTGGAATGAGTTGAGTAGAGCCGTGAGTAGACCCGCCCAAGCTAAGAAGATCAGCGCAGGAAACATGATCTGAGACAGGCGCGTCGTTAGTTCCTGGGTTTGGACATCAGTAGAAGGGTCCAACCACTGGGTGAGAGCAGGTGCGAATATGATCCCCAGCAAGGAGACCAGGGACAATCCAATCAGCAAAACGATGAACAAAGAAGATGCCAGACGCCAAAGCTCTTCGCGGTCTCCGCGAACGATATAGCGTGTGAAGAATGGGATGAATAATGCTGACAGCAAGGCACCGATCAAAATGTTATAGAACATGTTAGGCAGGGTATTTGCCCGCAGAAACGCATCCGAGGGGGCACCAAAAAAGAAGGCAGAGAGCAGGGCTTTCCAGATGTAGCCCAGGAAGCGGCTAAAAACAGTGGCCAGCATTAGGATGCTGGCAAATCTAGCGATGCGGCTGCTGATCACTGTTTTATGGTGTGACCAAATTGTTCAGCTTGGGATACTCACCCTTGGGTGGAACGAACTCGATTGCCGTGCACAATCCGGAGAATTTATAAGGAGAACCCAATGCGGGGGCATCCATTTGCACGATGACATTAATCCCCAGTTTCAATTCCTGCCCTTTGATCTCGAAGTTCCCCGTCTTGGCAATCTTGGGTGCGTGAGCCGTGAGAATGACGGATTTCAAATGAGGATGGTCGATGACCAGCATCTGCCCGTCGGCGGTGGTAACCGGTACCCTCGCCGCGCGGACTGTGACGTCCGATACCTCCAAGACCACATTACCCGAGCCATCTGTGGCTTGGTCCCCCACTCGCACCCATTGGGCGACATCGGGCTCTACGTTACCCCAAACCAACGTAACCAAGCAATCTTGCGCAAAGTCCTGGCTAGGTGAAAATGCGAACTTATACACTAAAAAGGCTGCAACTAAAACGATTAAAAGAATGATCAGCAGATCAAACAGGTTGATTTTGCCGAATAAGCGACCCTTTTCGTCAAGGATGGGCATCTTTACTCCCTTTCAGCTCTATTCTTTGGATTTTGGCGCCTACCTGCTGGAGTTTTTCCTCCATTTTTTCGTATCCACGATCGATATGCAGGATATCGTGTACTTCAGAGACTCCCTGGGCTGACAAAGCAGCCAGCACCAAAGAGGCACCACCGCGAAGATTTGGAGCCGTTACCCGGGCGCCGGTGAGATGGTCTACGCCGGTAATTGCGGCACCGTGTCCTTCGCTGCGGATATCGGCACCCATTTTACGCAATTCCGAGGTCAGGAGGAAGCGATTCTCAAAGACGGTTTCAGTCACAAGACTGGTCCCATCCGCTAGAGCCATCAGAACGGTCATTTGGTTCTGGAGGTCTGTGGGAAAACCGGGGTAGGGCATGGTCTTAATATCGAATGCTCTCAGGCGACCAGAAACGAAAACCTGGACTCTGCTTCCATTCACTTCGATTGCGGCTCCAGCTTCCTGCAACTTTACCAGCAGGGGTTCCAGGTGCTGCGGAATGGCATCCTGCAGCGAAAGCTTCCCGCGAGTAACGGCTGCCGCCACGAGGTACGTCCCACCCTCGATCCGGTCCGGAATCACGTGATGACGAACCCCCTTCAACGATTGAACTCCTCGGATCTGAAGCATTTTGGTGCCGGCTCCACGAATCTTTGCACCCATCTTTTTCAGCATGTTGGCCAAGTCGACGATCTCCGGCTCTTCTGCTGCATTCTCAAGGATGGTTTCACCCCGAGCCAACGAGCTAGCCATCATAAGATTGGCAGTAGCGCCAACAGAAGGATAATCGAGGTAGATTCGTTTTCCTAGCAGAGTCCTCGCTTTGGCGATGATCCTGCCGTGTTCGAGCAACGCATCCGCCCCGAGGATGCCAAAACCCTTGAGGTGCAAATCAATCGGACGGGAACCAATATTACAGCCGCCGGGAAAGGGAATGCTGGTTTCCCGTTCCCGCGCCAATAAAGGTCCGACCAGCGATAAAGAAGCGCGCAAGGCACTGGCTTGCGGATTCTGGATGTGCGGGTCAATCGGTCCGGTGTTTTCAATGCAGACTCGGTGTCGTTTTTGGTCGAATTCCACCTGGGAACCGAGCGAACGGAGCAAATCGATCATGCTGACGATGTCTACAATCGCGGGGATGTTTTCTAAAATGACGGGCTCCCGAGTTAACAGGGATGCTGCCAGCAATTGAACGGCAGAATTCTTGGCGCCCTGGCATTTTACATTGCCCCGCAGCGGAAAACCCCCTTCAATCCAGTAATGCACGGGGTTTCCTCCTTCCATTGTGTTTGACGTTGCAAGGACAAAATTCTTCGGGCGGACTGACCTGAAGATGGAAGTTATACAACAAGTAGTCCCGGATGCGCTCGGCTGCTCGTCCATCGCCAAATGGATTACTGGCTTGGGTCATGCGACGATATTCCTCCGGGTCTGTCAGTAAACGGACCATTTCTTGGTGAACCCGCCGACGGTTTGTGCCAATGATCTTGGAAACGTGATGCCAAACCCCTTCAGGCCTTTCAGTGACCCGCCGTGTCACCAGAACCGGCTTATGGAAAGAAGGCGCTTCTTCCTGCACACCACCGGAGTCAGTCACCACGAACAGGCAGCGTTTCATCAGGAGCAGGAAGTCAAGAAGAGGCAATGGTTCCAAGATGTGAAGATTGGTTCGGCCTGCAAGTTGAGGCAGGACACTTTGCCGGACAGCCGGGTTTTTATGCAGGGAAAGAACCAGATCCAGCTGAGGAAATTGTTGTGCAATATCGCACAAGGCCAGGGACACTTGCTTCAAGGGCTCTCCCCAATTCTCCCGTCGATGCACTTCCACCAGGATAAACGGTCGAGTCTTTACGAGGGGAGGCGGAAGTGCGCGTTGGTCCAATGAACGTGAAAGGCTCATCAGAGCATCCACAGCGGTTTGTCCGGTGACAAAGATTTTATTTTTTTTGATCCCCTCTCGTCTTAAATTCAAGGCGGCACCAGGGGTGGGGGCAAAGCAGATGTCAGCGATGTCATCGGTCAAAATGCGGTTCAGTTCCTCCGGAAATGGATTCAAACGATCTCCTGAGCGCAGACCTGCTTCCACATGGGCGACCGGGATTTGATGGTAGTAGGCAGATAAAGCACCGGCAAAAGTGGTCGTTGTGTCGCCGTGAACCAAAACCAAATCGGGCTTGATCCGTTCAATCACGCGGTCCAAACCCGTAAGACTGCGGGTGGTGATCTGGCTCAGGCTTTGGTGTTTCCGCATGATGTCCAAATCAAAATCGGCCTTCAATTGAAATAATTCCATGACCTGATCCAGCATTTCTCGGTGCTGCGCAGTTACCACGAGAATATGGTGGAAGCGAGCGTCACCGGAAAGGATCCGAACCACAGGTGCCATTTTTGTGGCTTCAGGACGAGTCCCAAAAATGGAAAGAAGACGAATCGGCTTACTTGGTTCCAAAGAGACGGTCACCAGCGTCACCCAATCCGGGCACGATATACCCATGATCATTTAAATGATCGTCTACCGCTGCCGTGAGGATTGGCACGTCTGGATGCGCCTTGGTCATAACCCGGATGCCCTCTGGAGCAGCGAGAATACAGAGGAACTTGATCATGGTTGCTCCCTGTTCTTTCAAGAGGCTTACTGCATGAACAGCCGAACCACCGGTAGCCAACATCGGATCCAGAACGATCACTTGTTTCTCATCAAGATGACTCGGCAGTTTGTAATAGTAGCGAACCGGGGAAAGCGTTCCGGGATCTCGATAGAGTCCGATGTGTCCAACCTTGGAATTGGGTAAAAGACGCAGAATACCGGAAGCCATGACCAAACCCGCACGGAGGATCGGGATCACAGCGATACTTTTCCCGTCAATCATTCGACCGGAAGTGCTTGCCAAAGGCGTCTCAATCGGAACAGCGGTGGCGGGAAGATCACGGAAAACTTCATAAGCCAGTAGTATACTGATCTCCTCGACCAGTTCGCGG
>JBGOWQ010000062.1:0-6715 GCA_041478715.1 Thermodesulfobiota bacterium
AGACTTCCGAGCAAGTGCTGCAGGAATTGAACAGATGAACGAAGGAAGCCTGGGCAATCGAGTGGGTGATTTGCGGCAGCAGATCGTCGGCATCGATCAGCCGGTGCCGCTATTGGACGGAACCTTCCGCCCCTATGTCTACCTGGACAACGCAGCCAGCACGCCCACCTTTCGCGGAGTGCAGGACAAAGTGAACGAATTCCTCCCCTGGTATTCCTCCATACACCGCGGAACTGGCTTTAAATCTCTGGTGGCCAACCAGGCCTATGACACGGCACGCGAGATCGTGGCGGAGTTCGTGGGGGCCGATCCCACAACCGACGTGGTGATTTTTGGAAAAAATACCACCGAGGCAGTGAACAAGCTGGCCAACCGCTTCTCCTTCCAACCCGACGATGCGGTCCTCGCTACATCGATGGAGCACCACTCCAACGATCTACCCTGGCGGGGTCGATGCCGGTTGGAGTATGTAGAGGTGCGGGCCGACGGTTCGTTGGATTGGGAGGATTATGAACGGAAGCTGATCCGGCGGAAGGGAAAGATCCGTCTGGTCACCACCACCGGTGCGGCTAATGTGACGGGCTATTTGCCCCCGATTTACCAAATGGCACGCTTGGCTCACGAGCATGGAGCCATGATCCTGGTGGACGCAGCCCAACTGGCTCCGCACAGGCGAATTCAGATGGGCGCCCCTGGTTCGCCGGAACGGCTGGATTTTGTGGCCCTTTCCGCTCACAAGATCTATGCGCCTTTCGGCACGGGAGCTTTGATCGGGCCAAAGGCCTTTTTTGCCAACGGTCCTCCGGATTATCGCGGTGGCGGGACGATCGAGATCGTCAGCTTGAAGGAGGTCTATTGGGCGGATCCGCCGGATCGCGACGAGGCGGGTAGCCCCAACGTGGTGGGAGCCGTGGCACTGGCTGCCAGTATATCCATCCTGAAACGAGTCGGCATGGAGGTTTTGGCCGAACACGAAACCGCTCTTACCCGGTATACGTTGGAGCGAATGGGGCAAATCCCAGGTCTCCGGATTTTCGGTGCCAGTGATCCGCTTTGTGTGGAGGACCGCTTGGGCGTAATCGCCTTCCAGCTGGAGGAGATTCCCCATGCCAAAGTGGCGGCAATCCTCGGCTACGAAGGGGGGATTGGTGTTCGCAGTGGCTGTTTTTGTGCGCATCCTTATGTCTTACGTTTGTTAGGCACAAATCGGCAGGAGTACAAGCATTTCAAGCAGCGGGTATTGGCGCATGATCGGTCCACGCTCCCCGGTTTGATTCGGGCCAGTTTCGGCTGCTACAACAATATCGAGGATGTGGATCGTTTGCTGGACTGGCTGGATCGGATCCGCTGCGGAAAGACTCGGGGCGAATACGAGTTGCACGTTCCTTCCGGGGCGTATCGACCACGCCAATTTGTCGCAAATCCAGCCGATTACTTTCGCCTGCGCTAAATCCCCACTTCCTGATCCGAACTGCGGGAGCGAATGGTCTTGATATCCAGGTTGTGAATGGCCTTGATGTACCGCACGGTGCAAGTCCGAGCACGCATCACCACGGAATAGGTAATCGCAGTATTCCCTTCGTAGCGCACGCCGGGGAGAAAATCACCCCCCGTGACTCCAGTGGCGGAGAAGATTGTGCTGCTGCCCTTTGCCAGATCTTCCGTGCCGAACACGGTGTCGAAGTCGGCGAGACCAAGGTCTACCAGCTTCTGCCGTTCTGCATCATCGTGGGGAACCATTTTTACTTGGATTTCTCCGCCCAGGCATTTTAGCGCAGCAGCGGCCAGCACCCCTTCCGCAGAGCCACCGATGCCCATCAGCATGTTCACTCCGGAATCTTCGATGGCAGCAGAGATGGCGCCAGAGATGTCGCCGTCGCTGATCAGCTTGCAGCGGGCACCGGCCCTGCGCACTCTCATCACCAAATCGCTGTGCCGTGGTCGATCCAGGATCACAACGGTCAGCTCGCTGATATGCAGGCCGAAAGCCTTGGCGACTCGTTTCAGATTCTCTTCCGGCGGAGCGTTGATGTCGATCTTCCCCTTGGCCACCGGACCTACGGCCAGTTTTTCCACGTAATAGCTGGGAAGCGCTCGGATGGTGCCGGAGTCACTCACGGCAATGACGCTGATGGCATTCGGCAAGCCCTTGGAAGTGAGAGTTGTGCCGTCCAGGGGATCCACAGCGATGTCCACTTCCGGATCGTAGATCCCGCCACCGCCGACCTTCTCCCCCACGTAGAGCATCGGTGCTTTGTCCTTTTCTCCCTCGCCGATCACCACCGTCCCGCGCACGGCCACAAAATCCAGTGACCCGCGCATGGCATCAACTGCAGCATGGTCGGCATTCTCCTTGTTGCCCTTTCCCATCCAGCGGCTGGCCTTCAACGCCGCCGCTTCCGTCACGCGGACGAACTCCAGCGTCACGTCCCGGGTGAAGTCCTTCATCGGGTCCCTCCTTCCATGGTTGCCAAATTCCTATCGATCGTTGGATTCCTCAAAACACTGGCGATGTTAGGACCTTTTCCAGCGAAACACGGGGTTGCGGTTCGCCGCCACATCGTCGATCCGGCGGACCGGGGTGTTGTGTGGCGCTTCGTGCAGCAATTCCGGGTGCGTGCGGGCTTCTTCCTCGATCTCCAGCAGAGCTCTGGCGAACGCCTCCAGCGTGCTCTTGCTCTCGGTCTCCGTCGGTTCCACCATCAGCGCGCCCTCCACGATCTGGGGGAAAGCCACCGTCGGAGCATGAAATCCCTTGTCCAGCAGGCGTTTGGCGACATCGATCACCTTGAGGCCCCATTCGCCGAACTTGTGGGTGGAGAGGACGAACTCGTGCTTGCAGACGCGGTTGTAGGGCAGCTCGTAGGCCTCCCTGACCAGGCTGAGAAGGTAGTTGGCGTTTAGCACGGCATCCGCCGTCATTTGCCTCAGCCCAAGACCGCCCAACGAGAGGATGTAGGTGTAGGCCTTTACCGCCACCAGGAAATTCCCGAAAAAGGAGCGCATCATACCGATAGATTCCGGCCGGTCCCACTCCGCTGCAAAGGTGCCGTCCGCCTTCTTTTCCACCAGGGGCACCGGTAGGTAGGGAACCAGCAGCGCTTTGACGCCAACAGGGCCGGAGCCGGGTCCGCCCCCGCCGTGGGGGGTGGAGAAGGTCTTGTGCAAGTTGATGTGCACTACATCGAAACCCATATCGCCCGGCCGGGCAAAACCACAAGTGCCTTCCAGGTTGGCGCCATCGTAATAGAGAAGCCCACCGGCACGGTGCACCAGGTCCGCGATCCGGAGGATATTCTCGTCGAACAATCCCAACGTATTGGGGTTCGTCAGCATCAAGGCCATCACCCTATCGGAAAGCTTGGTGCTTAGGTCGTCCAAATCCACACCACCACGGGCGTCCGAGCGAACCACCACCACCCGGCACCCGGCCAGCGCGGCAGAGGCGGGATTGGTGCCATGGGCGGAATCCGGGATCAGTACGATGTCCCGCTTTTCGCCCTTCTGCTCGAAATGACGGGTAATCAGGAGCAGGCCCGTCAGCTCCCCGTGGGCGCCGGCCGCCGGTTGCAGGGTGAAGCGCGTCATGCCGGCGATTTCGGACAGGGCTTGATCGAGCTCCCAGATCAGCTCCAGTGCGCCCTGGATCGTGCAATCCGGCTGGTAGGGGTGCAGCCACGCGAAGCCGGGCAGGGCCGCCATGTCTTCATTAATCTTGGGATTGTACTTCATGGTGCAAGAGCCGAGGGGATAAAAACCGTTATCCACACTGAAGTTCTTCTGCGACAGATTGACGAAATGGCGCACCACTTCCGGTTCGGATATCTCCGGCAATCCAATGCGGTCCCGGGTAGGGATGTCCAGTGGGGCCGCCGGTACGTCCAACGGGGTTAAACTGCAACCGGAACAGCCGTGTCTGCTTTTTTCAAAGATCAATTCACTCATCGCTGCCCTCCCCGCCACTCGGCAACCGCCTGGACCAGGCGGTCGATTTCTTCTTTGCTGTTGACTTCCGTCGCGGCCAGGAGCATGGCGTTCCCCAACTCCGGATAATCCCGGCCGAGGGGGATCCCGCCCAGAATTCCTTTCTGCAAGAGAGCCTCGTTCAGTCGGTGGGGATCGGATGGCAGGACGACGGCCACTTCATTGAAGAAGGGAGTTTGGAAGAGAGATTTGACGCCCGCTACCTTCTCCAGTCGATCGGCCAAATAGTGGGCCTTGCAAAAACACTGTTCGGCCACCTGACGAAAGCCCTCCTCGCCCATCAGCGAAAGGTAGGTTAGGGCCGTCAGTGCGCACAGCGCCTGGTTGGAGCAGATGTTGGAGGTGGCCTTCTCTCGGCGAATGTGCTGTTCTCGCGTGGCCAACACCATGACGAAAGCGCGCTTGCCATCCACATCCTGCGCTGCTCCAACCAAGCGGCCGGGCATCCGGCGTACGTATTTCTCCTTGGCAGCAAAAACTCCCAGGCCGGGGCCTCCAAAGCTGGGAGGCATTCCCAGACTCTGGCCTTCTCCAGCCACGATATCGGCGTCGAAGGAAGCGGCGGGCGGGAATAAACCCAAGGAAATCGCTTCCGCGAAGGCATAGACAAATAATCCGCTGGCAGTGTGAATCCACTGGCCGGCTGCAGCACAGTCTTCCACTAGACCCAGAAAATTGGGGTTTTGTAGGATCAGACAAGCTGCATTTTCCGCGGGAGTGGCGGCGAGGTCGAGCTGTCCTTTTTCGTTCCAGGGGACTTCCACGACTTCCAAACCGAGGGGGTGCAGGTAGGTGCGCAACACGGCCCGATACTGTGGATGCAGCGATCGGGCCACCAGGATCTGGTTCTTGCCGGTGACAGCTCGAGCCATCAGCGCTGCTTCTGCCACAGCTGTGGCCCCGTCGTACATGGAAGCATTGGTCACATCCATGCCGGATAAGAGGCAGATCATCGTCTGGTACTCAAAAATGGCCTGCAGAGTCCCTTGGCTGACCTCGGCCTGATAGGGGGTATAGGCCGTGTAGAACTCCGAACGCATCACCAGGTGCCTGATGGCAGCCGGGATGTAGTGCTGGTAGATCCCTCCACCAAGGAACGATGGGGTCGATTTGGCGTTTACGTTCTTGTCCGCCAACCCTTCCAGCCGCCGCGTGACTTCCGGTTCAGACAAGGCCGGGATCTGGAATTCACCCTGGAAACGGATGGCCGGGGGGATGTCGGCGAACAGCTCCTTATTGTCGGAAATGCCGAGTGCAGCCAACATCTCCCGTCGGTCGTCGGGGGATAGGGGGAAATAGCGCATGGTTAGGCGAGACTGGCGATGTTGGTGGCGTACTCCTCCGCCGACAGGAGGTCTCGGGTCTCTACGGGGTTGGTCAGCTCCAGCTCTACCATCCAGCCCTCCCCGTAAGGGTCTTTGTTCACCAGTTCCGGTGCCGAATTCAACGCTTCGTTGACGGCAACCACATTACCAGAGACGGGGGCATAGGTATCGGAGGCGGATTTCACGCTCTCCACTACCAGCAACACTTCACCCTGTTTGAAGCTCTTGCCGATGGCGGGCAAGTCAATAAATACAATATCCCCCAGGTGTTCCTGGGCGTAAGCGGTGATGCCAATCCGGGCTTTGTTGCCTTCAATCCTCGTCCACTCATGTTCCTTGGTATACAGATTCTCTTGCGGATCCATCTTGTTTTTCCTCCTTGATTGGATTTGTAGGGTTTTCTAACCTTTGGGGGTCGCTCGCACTTGGCCGGCGGTCCCTTTGTAGAAAGGTGTAGGGACGACCTTGGCCTTCACCTTCTTTTCCCGAATGATCACCCATAGCTCGGACCCCACCGGCGTATAGGCCATCTCTACGTAGGCCAAACCGATGGGTTTCCGTAGCAGGGGTGCCATCATACCGCTGGTGACATGACCGATCTCCCGGCCCTGGGCGTCTGCCACCTTGTAATGGGCGCGGGGTACGCCGGGCTCCACCAACTCGAAGCCCACCAACTTACGCTTGAGCCCTTCCTCTTTCTGCTTGGCCAGGACATCTTTGCCGATGAAATCACCCTTGTCCATCTTCACGACCCAGGCCAATCCCGCTTCCAGAGGGGTGGTGGTTTCATCGATATCATTGCCGTGCAAGGACAAACGAGCTTCCAGCCTCAGTGAATCGCGGCAACCCAACCCGCAAGGTACCAAAGGGAATTCCGCGCCGGCGGCGAACAGGGCTTCCCAAATCGTGGGAGCATCGTTCGCCGGAATCAGGATCTCGAAGCCGTCTTCGCCGGTGTAGCCGGTACGAGCAATGATCGCGGGTACTCCGGCAATTTCACCATGACGGAACGTGAAAAAGGGCACCGTACCCAAATCAAACGACACCAACTGCTGCAATAGCTCGGCCGCGCGCGGCCCTTGCAGCGCCAACTCACCCCAAAAGGGGCTTTCATCGACGGCTTCGGCATTTCCTTGCAAATGGCTGCAAATCCAAGCGAAATCCTTCTCGGCGTTAGCTGCGTTCACCACGATCAGGATGTTGTCAGCATTCTCCCGGTAGAGGATCAGATCGTCCACGATCCCGCCCTGCTCGTTCAGCATGGTGGAATAGAGCGCTTGCCCATCCACCAGCTTGTTCGCATCGTTGGTGGTCAGTCGGTTCACTTCCGGCAAGGCATCCGGCCCGCTGATCCGAATCTCGCCCATATGGGAAACGTCGAAGATGCCAACGTTCTTGCGCACTGC
>JBGOWQ010000156.1:0-4019 GCA_041478715.1 Thermodesulfobiota bacterium
AATCGGGTTCAATTCCAGGAGGAACTGTCCGCCAAGTTGATCGCCTTTGCCCCCGTCGAAGAACGCAAACGGATCCAGGAGGAATTGCGCCGGGCAATCTACTTCGGCAAGCAAGCGGATGATTGAATTGGGGACAGCCACCAATTAACTAGAGACAGCAACTATTTCTCTAGCGGCAGGTGCCGCTGCAATGGCTGCACCCTTTTTTGGTAGAGTCCATTTTCACCAGATCGACGAAGGCGGGTTGATCTATAATGAAGCCAGTGCCTGGTCGTAAAGTCTTGTTTCTTTGTCCAGACGTCAATTCGGATGGAGGGCTAAAGCGATGGTGCAAGGATTGTGGCGACGATATTTGGTTGTTCTCGTGTCGTTCTGCGTGCTGGTGGTGTCCTTCGGCTTTCCGCCGGCGATTGCCCAGGATGGCGATCTCTCCGCTCCCACCCTTCCCCTGGCGGAACCGGCTCTCCACCAGTTCCACCTGGTCGCCGGCTGGAACATGATCTCGCTCCCTTTCGTCACCGATCCCTCACCGCTGGTGGTCTTCGCCGACCTGCCCAAACCCTGGTTCCTGGCGGAATACGATCCGATCGAGCAATGCTATCATCCTTACACTCAGATTTCCCTCCGACCGGGGGTGGGGTATTGGCTGCATGTGCCCCAGGCGGTGGGCCTGACAATCCAGGGGGCGCCCGTCACCGTCCGGCACGCCTGTGCCCTTTCGCTGGGATGGAATTTGGTCGGTTACCCTTTCCTGGGGGAGATCAGTTGGGATGACGCCGCCAAGGTCAAGGTGGAACGAGCAGGCCAGACCTACTCCATTCAGCAAGCCTTCGATGCCGGCATCCTCTCCCCTGACATCTTCAGCTGGCGCCAGGACCGTTACTTCTCGGTGAAAGCAGAATTGGGCAGATTTCAGCCCGGTTACGGCTATTGGGTCAGGCTGAACGCCCCCCTACCGGCGGGCGAGGGAACGACGGAGCAGTCGGTCAACTTGGTGTTCGAACCGACCGGAATTGCCACTGCCATCGCCTCCAAATTGTTGCAGGCCGCCTACCAAGGGATTCGGGACGGTGTCAGAGACTGGGCCAAACAGAAGGGATGCACCTGGGTGATGAACCTGCTGACGGGCAACAAGGGGCAAGGCGCCGAGGTATTGGCACGGTTAAGCGATATGGAAAGCCAACTGCAGGATATCCAGGCCTCCCTCGCCCGCATCGAGTCCGACTTCACCCAGCTCTTCGCCCAACTGAAGCAGATGCAGGCTAAGATCATCGACACCATCCTCAACGCCCAGGTCAAGGATTACATCAACCGCATCGGCACCCACTACAATCTCCCCACCCCGGAAGGCCTGGCCTATTTCACCCAGGGCAAGACTCCCACCACCCCGGGGATCAAGGATGAAGTGAGCCAATTCTGCACCAACGTCACCGGAGCCTGGGATATCCCGGTCTGCATAGACGGCATCCACAACGCCATCGCTCCCTCCGACGGCTCGGACGGCCTGCTCGATTCCTGGCTGGCCGCCAACATCCTCACCAACACGGCCACCTGGACCTTCCAGCCGCAGCGGCTGATGGACTATTACCTGGCCTACGAATCCTACTTCGCCGGACTGCTCTTCTACGAATACCGCGGTGTCCAGATCTACACAGAGACCCTCAACCACCGCGATCCCACCGGCCAGACCGCGCAAAACTACGTCACCCATTACTACACTCCCAATCTGAACGCCGAAGTGGACCGCTTCCTGATTGGTTGTGCCCGCCTGGTGGCCTACAGCGCCAACCTGATCACCACTAACCCGCAGGATCCCCTCCTCCAGGGGGGACAAGATCTGCTCTCCCGGGCTCAGTTCTTCGCCATTCAGACCCGCGACGAGGGGAGCTATGGGATCCGGACGGCGGTCCTGGCCACACCGGACGCCCTGAACCCGACCGGCAACCCGACACCCCTGGTCAACCTAGCCAATCCCTCCAAGGGGCTCGCCATCAACTGGAGCGCCGCTTCCACCGGGCTGACAACGCTGGACGTACGTGCGCTGGCGATCGACCCTTCTAATCCTCAGGTTCTCTACGCCGCCACCTGGGGCGGCGGAGTAGCCAAGAGCACCGACAGTGGAAGGAATTGGGCCGATTGCTCCAACGGATTGACAACTCTTCACGCCAGCGCCTTGGCCATCGATCCTTCCAATCCCCAGATCCTCTACGCCGGCACGGCCCAAGGGCTGCATGGGGCCTTCAAGAGCACCGACGGCGGAGTCCATTGGAATCCGATCTCCAATGGACTTCTCACCTGGGACGTGCGCTCCCTGGCGATCGATCCCAGCCATCCGCAAACCCTCTACGCCGGCAATTACAATGGCAATGAGGGGACCGGCGTCTTTAAGAGCACCAACGGCGGGGCCAGTTGGACCGTGTCCTCCACCGGGCTTGTGGGCATGTCCTACTTCGATGCCCTAGCCATCGACCCTTCTAATCCTCAGGTTCTCTACGCCGCGACCGCGCTCAGCGGACAGGGAGTTTTCAAGAGCACCGATGGCGGAGCCCATTGGAGTTCCGCTTCCAGCGGGCTCAGCAACGCGGACGTGCGTTCCCTGGCGATCGATCCCAGCCACCCGCAGACCCTCTACGCTGCCACTTGGGGAAACGGGGTGTTCAGCAGCACGAATGGCGGGGGCGCTTGGAGCCCAGTCTCCAATGGGCTGGCCAGCCTCAATCTGCATACCCTGGCGATTGACCCTCTTCATCCCCAAACCCTCTACGCCGGCACCGACCACCAGGGAGTCTTCAAGAGCACCAATAGTGGCCTTTCCTGGCACGGTACCTGCAGCGGGTGGACGGACAACGAGGTGAATTGCCTGACCGTTGATCCCACGACTCCCCACGTGCTCTACGCCGGCACACATGCCGGGGGGATTTACAGGAGTAACAACAGCGCAGGAGTGGAACCGGCAGCCTCCACGGTGCTCTTGGTGCCGGAGGGCCCGGCCTATGACCGTTGGGATTCGACGCAGGGCCAATTCCTCGGCGGATCCACCGATTGGCTCCTGCTCCTGACCGACTTCGGTCCGGCCGTGCCGCAATACCAAGGTCCCGGTTGGACCACCCAACTGGCAGATAGCGTCCTGCCCGCTCCGATCTCCCCCGCCTTCCCGGTGAATACCTATAACGACGATTACCAGCTTTCCGCTACTGGCACCATCTTGTACGGCTTTGGCCTGGCTTGGGCCCGCTTGGGCGGCGCGCAGGCTTTCTCCCTCGTCTACCCTTGGAACACGCCCAATCCGCATTGGCGGGTGGAAAAGAACACGATGACCATGACCGAAAGCGGCAAGGGGGGCGAGATGCATTTCTTCAAGAGCGACGGGCTGACCCCCCCACCGGGAACCCTGGGGACAAAATTCTGGGGTTACGCCGCCTTCAAACCCGATGCATACAGCGCGCAAATCAAAGGGGTCCTGCAAGATTCCCGGCCTTTTGCCTACCAGGGTCAGTTTCCTGCTTCGGTCACCTGCCGCGTGAATCTCCAAACCGACCTCTATATTGGAAAAGCAGGACCCGGCCTAGTCCTGATCAACCTTCAAGCCCATCTGGGGATCTGGGATCTCACCACCGGAAAGGACGCGGAGGGGAGCACCCCTACAGCATGGATCGGAGCACCGGAAAGGATGAAAGACTGGGACAAGCAGTATGGCACCAACGGATTCGTCACCTTGGAGCAAAGAGCGGTGCTGCAGCCCGGCCATCAATACCAGCTGTACCTGAGGGTGGAGTCGAATTCAAGCGCGGAAGCCTCGAAGATCGACTACGGAATGACCCTCAACGAGATGCGGGCCTACATCACGTACCAGGGGGCAACCCTGTTGCCGAACTGAGTGGAGGGATTCCCGGGACCCTTAAACGATCCCGGCCGCAAAAAGAAGACAGTGTATGCCAGGCCGTGGGTGCAAAGTGTGGCTTTCCACCCGGGGCAATGGTGTTGGCGGGAAATACCGTCACACCGGAAAGGATAGGAAA
>JBGOWQ010000238.1:0-2911 GCA_041478715.1 Thermodesulfobiota bacterium
GGGTCAGCAGTGGGCGGCCACGTGCTCAAAGCCACCGTTAACCTGACCAACGAACTATTTCTGCTGGAAACCGAGATCCCCATCTTCCGTCGCGAGGAGGAGAACGGGTTGATGGGAATGTTCCTGGAATAGGCGTTTGCAGGATGCAAACCTGAACATTGCCGGGTCAGGGATTCCGGCAAGAGCTCATCGATGTGGGCGAAGCGAATTGTAAAGGGAACCGTCTTTTGTTAAACTTCCCGCTTAGTTTGTATCTGGAGGTACTGCTGCCCCATGCCCCTTTCGATCGCGATTGTAGGTTTGCCGAATGTAGGAAAGTCGACTCTCTTCCAGGCTTTAACGGCCAAGAAAGTGGAACGGGGGGACTATCCCTTTTCCACCACCGAACCCAATGTGGGGATCGTGGCAGTCCCGGACCAACGGGTGGACCACCTGGCTTCTCTTTGCCGTTCCCAGAAGAAGGTTTACACCCATATCGAATTCATTGATGTGCCAGGTTTGGTGGATGGTGCCAGCCGGGGTGAGGGATTGGGCAACCGCTTCTTGGCCCGAATCCGCGAATCGGATGCGATTCTCTTCCTTTTGCGAGCATTTGATAACAGTTCCCTTGTGTTTCATCGGGCGAATCTGGATCCCCTAGGGGAGAAGGAGATCCTGGAAACCGAATTGATGCTGAAGGATCTGGAGACCGTCAGCCGCCGCACGGAAATCCTGGGGAAAGAACTGAAAGCCGGAAAGAACGGTCTGGCTAGACGGGAATGGGAAACATTGCTGCTCGCCCAGCAGTTGCTGGATCAAGGGACCATGCTGGTGGACCACCCATGGACGGACGATGAACGGATGTTATTGCGGGCATACCAGTTCCTCAGCCTGAAACCCCGCATATACCTACTGAATGGCTCATCTGACAGGATCCAGCAGCCATGGCGAGAGGCATTCCAGACCCATAATTGGCCGTGGATGAACCTGGACGTGCAACATGCCTGGGAATCCGCCGGTTTCTCAACGCAAGAACGGATGGAATTAGGTTTGCCCGTCCCGTCGGAGCTGGATCGGCTGATCCGGCATTGTTACGGTCTGTTGGACTTGATCACCTTTCTCACCACGGGTCCGGATGAGACCCGAGCCTGGACATTGGTGCGAGGGAGTAAGGCGCCCCAGGCCGGTGGCGCGATTCACACGGATCTGGAACGGCGTTTCATCCGCGCTCAAGTGATCGCCTATCAGGTTCTATTGAACGCAGGTGGTTTCTCGCAAGCGCGGGAACGGGGATGGTTGCGGGTGGAAGGCAAGAAATACCCGGTGCAGGACGGGGATGTGCTGGAGATCTTGCACAACGCCTAAGGGGGCACTTGCTTAGCGCTTCGTGGCAGTGTGATAATCACCAAGGGAATCTCAAGTGCCTCTGAAGCCCCCAAAACCTGGATGGAGGTAACGGATGATTTCGTGGGATGCACTGTTTTCTGAGCGAGCTAAGCTGATTAAAGGCTCCGCCATTCGCGAACTGCTCAAACTCGTAAGCCAACCTGACATCATTTCCCTCGGCGGAGGGATGCCCGATCCGCGATTTTTCCCGGTAGAGCGGATCCGCGAATGCGTCAACGATGTGCTAACTAATAATGCCCCTACCGCTCTTGGTTATGGCACAACCGAAGGCGTACCCGTGCTGCGAGCCTTGCTGGCGGAGATGTCTGCAGCGAGGGGAATCAGCGCCACGGCGGAAAATGTGGTGGTGACCGCTTCCTCCCAGCAGGCACTGGACCTTATCGCAAAAGTGATGCTAGATCCGGGCGATATCGCACTGGTGGAAGCGCCCTCCTACCTGGGTGCACTCCAGGCTTTTTCCGCCTTCCAGGGTCAGTCTATTGCCATCGACATGGATCACAATGGCATCCGCATCGACATCCTGGAGGATCGATTGAAAGCCTTGCGACAGGCGAACAAATCGATCAAATTCATCTACGTGGTCCCTTCCTTTCAAAATCCAGCCGGTTTGACCATGTCGGTGGAACGGCGCAGGCAATTGCTCGTTATATCGGAGCAGTACAACATCCCGATTGTAGAAGATCATCCCTATCATGCCCTGCGCTATCAGGGTGAGCGCGTGCCCTCCATTGCTTCGATGGACGCCAATGGGCACGTTGTTTACATGGAAACCTTTTCCAAGATCCTCAGCCCCGGATTGCGCATCGGTTGGGTGATCGGTCCGGAAGTGTTCGTGCGCAAGCTGGCACTGGCAAAACAAGCCACCGATCTCTGCACCTCCCCTTTTACCCAGCTGATCGCGTATGAATTCTGCAAACGAGGGTACATGGCAGAATACATAGAAATGATTCGCCCGGAATACAAGAAAAAACGCGATGCCATGCTGGAAGCATGCGCTGAATTCATGCCGGAAGGGGTCACGTGGACTCATCCCGAAGGCGGGATGTTTCTTTGGATGGATTGTCCCAAATCCATCGACACCACCGTTATGCTGGCCGACTCCCTTGCAGCAAAAGTAGCCTATGTGTCGGGCACCGGTTTTTACCCGGATGGCCGCGGCGAAAACAGTATGCGTTTGAATTTCTCCTTCAATCCCCCGGAGATCAATCGCGAAGGGATTCGTCGGCTATCTGTAGTCATCAAGAATCACCTCCGCTAGTCTGCGCACTCCGCTGGAAATCGAGGGCGGCCTGTAGGCCGCCCTCTTCATTCTAGTCCTCTTCCAAAAAACCCTTTACAATCGGAGCGACTACCCCCGTTCAAGGAGAAAGCGATGCGAGTGGAATTGCGTTCCGATACCTTCACTGTACCAACGGAAAGAATGCGTAAGGCTATGTACGATGCGGTGGTGGGCGATGATGTATTTTCAGAAGATCCCACCGTGAACTCGCTAGAAGAGCAATCCGCTGCTTTATGCGGTAAGGAA